>NZ_CP090177.1:2400000-2700000 GCF_042214795.1 Arcobacter iocasae
CTATTGGAGTTCATCAAGGCCGAACAATAAGAACACGAAGTGAAGCAAATATTTTAAAAGAAGCAAAAGAGTTTACTACATACAAAGACTTCAAAGGTGTTATCTCTGATGTTGGAGGCCCAACGGCTAATATGTATGGTTATGAGTGTGGTAAGAAGCTTAAAAAAGGTACTTGTGATGATATAAGATGTGTAGATTTTGATAGACTTTGTAAAGTTATGAAAGTAGACCATTCACGGCACCTAAAACTTTTACAAAATATTAGAAAAGTACCAGGGATAAAAAAAGCTTTTGTAGCCTCAGGTCTTAGATATGATTTTATTAGTGCTGATAAAAAACATGGATATGAGTATTTAAAAGAGTTAGTAAATCATCATATATCAGGACAAATGAAAGTTGCACCTGAACATACTTCTGATAGAGTATTAAAACTTATGGGAAAACCAGGCAAACAGCCATTGATTGAGTTTAAAAAGATGTATGATAGACTAAATAAAGAAGCTGGAAAACAACAGTTTTTAACATATTATTTAATTGCAGCACATCCTGGCTGTGAAGAAAAAGATATGCATGAATTAAAACATTTTACAAAACATGAATTAAAAATGAATCCAGAACAAGCACAAGTTTTTACTCCTACTCCGGGAACTTATTCAAGTGTGATGTATTATACAGAATTAGATCCAGTAACTAGAGAGAAAATTTTTGTGGAAAAAGATACAAAAAGAAAAGAGAAACAAAAAGATATAGTAATAGATAAAAGTTATTACCAAAGAAGAAAATCTGGTGGGGCTAGTTTTCAAAGTTAAAAAAAAGGGCAAAACATATAAGTTTTGCCCTTTTTTTATTTTTATAAAAGTGAATTTCTAAAGTGCAGCAATCATATCTTTAGTTACATCAGATACATCTTTTGTACCATCAAGTTCAACAAATACACCCATATCAGTATAAAAATCAATAAGTGGTGCTGTTTGTGCATGATAAGCTTCTAATCTACTTTTAACAGTTTCTACATTGTCATCTTTTCTAATGATAAGCTCTCCACCACAGTAGTCACATACAGTTTCTTCTTTTGAAGGATTAAATTCTACATGAAATGAAGCTCCACATTTAGAACAAACTCTTCTTCCAGTAATTCTTCCAACAATTAGTTCATCTGGAACATTTAATGAGATTACTTTATCAAGTAATATTTCCATATCTGCCATTAGTTTATCTAAAGCTTCTGCTTGAGCTAGTGTTCTTGGAAAACCATCAAGGATAAAACCTTTTTTACAGTCATCTTCAGCCAATCTATCTTTTATAATACCAATAATTGTTGAATCTGGAACTAGCTTCCCTTCATCCATGAATTTTTTTGCTTCCATTCCCATATCTGTATTATCTGCAATAGCTGCTCTTAAAATATCTCCTGTAGAGATTTGAGGAATACCATACTTTTCAATTAAAAATTTTGCCTGTGTTCCTTTACCAGCTCCTGGTGCACCAAATAGCATTAAATTCATAGTTTATCTTCCTTAGTTTTTAGGTATTGTATAGAAAAAGCTTTTAATAACAAATAAAAAATTTAATTCATTTTGGATATAATCATGCCACTTAAATCTAATTAAGGGCATAAATGAAAAAACTATTTTTAATTATCGGAGCACCTGGAAGTGGCAAAACTACAGATGCTCAATTAATAGCTGCTAAACATGATAATATCACTCATTATTCAACTGGAGATATGTTTAGAGCAGAAGTTGCAAGCGGAAGTGAAAGAGGAAAAATAATTGATACTTATATTAGTGTTGGAAATATAGTACCAATTGATATAGCTATTGAGACAATTTTAGGGGCGATTAAAAAAGCTTCGACAGATGTTGTAATTATTGATGGTTATCCAAGAAGCTTTGAACAAATGTCAGAACTTGACAAATATTTAGAAAATGAAGCTGAAGTTGAATTAATAAATGTTATGGAAGTAGTAGTATCTCAAGAGGTAGCTTGTGATAGAGTTCTTGGACGAGCAAGGGGATCTGATGACAATGTTGAAGTATTTAATAATAGAATGAAGATTTATACTGAACCCTTAGATGAAATTCAAGAGTTTTATAAAAGAAAAAGCCTTTTGAAAAGAATTGATGGTGAAAGAACTATTGACGAGATTGTTGATGAAATCGATAACTTTATTCAAGCAAAAATTTAATGAAAAAAGAATTTAACTTCTACAGTGTTATTATTGGAACTGAGTTATTAAATGGGCGTCGAAAGGATGCTCATTTTTCTTTTTTAAATGAACAACTTCTCAAACGAGGTTGGATACATAAAGCCTCTTTTGTAATTGAAGATGATATAAATCTGATGAAAGATATTTTCAAACTTATTAAGGCTGATAAAAACTCTGTTATGTTTTGTTTTGGTGGTATAGGAGCTACGCCTGATGATTATACAAGACAAATAGCTGCTGAAGTTTTCACAGATGGACAAATGGAATACCATGAAAAAGCAAAAAACTTAATTATAAAACAATTTGGTGATGAAGCATATCCCCATAGAATTGAGATGTCAAATTTACCTATTAATGCAAAGTTACTAAAAAATGTAGTAAATAATGTAGCTGGTTTTTATTTGGAAAATAGATTTTTCTTTACTCCTGGATTTCCATCTATGAGTCAAAGTATGGTTATAGAAGCACTTGAAGCCCATTACAAAATAAATAAAGTAACAAAGTTTAGGTTAACACTTAGTGCTTTTTGTGGAGAAAATAACTTAATTGATATTATGAAAAAAGTTTCAAGCGAAGTTGAGTTATCATCATTGCCTAAAATTATTGGTGATAAAAGAGTAGTTGTTTTATCTTTAATGTCAAAAGATGAAAAATTAGTAAAAGAGAACTTTTCTATGTTTACTAAATACTTAAATGAAAAAGAGATACATTACGAACTAAAAGATTTTGATTAAGGCTGATTATAAAATTTAAATTTGAAGCCTTTATCTTCTTTGTACTTAGCTAGGTTAAAATCTTCCCAAACTTTTTTACAAAGACTATATCCTTTATTATATCCAGGTTTTGCAAAGGCATGGGCTCTTCCCATATTTTGCCATACACCTTTCCCTGATGCATACATAAATGCCAAGTTACATTGGGCTTGAATATATCCTTGTTTAGATGAAGCTTCATACCACTTAACAGCTTCTTTATAATCTTTATCTATAACTATTCCTGTTGTTAAAAACATACCTACTTTATTTTGTGCTGGTGCATAACCTTTTCTAGCAAGTTCTAGAAAATAAGAAAAGGCTTTTTTAGGATCATAAAAATTTGTTTGGTTGCTTAGATAAAAAAGTCCTAGATTGTATGTTCCTTTAATACTTCCTAAGTAAGAAGCTGCTCCAAAATACTCTAAAGCTTTTTTGTAATCTTTAAAAACATATTTTCCTTCAAAATATATTTTCCCTAATTCAAAAAAAGCATCGGGGTCATCTTTTAAAGCTGATTCTTCATAGTTATTTATTAGTTCAAGACTCTTTAATTCTTCACTTGTTGAAAGATTATCTTGTGACATTAAATTCAATACACAAAAAAGTGATAATAGGTATTTTTTCATATTACTTCCCTTTTTAATTCTGTACTTAGTGTTGTTACTATTTCATAAGTAATTGTATTATGGATTTTTGCTAAATCTTTAGCATCATCAAACATACAAACTTCATCATCTTGCGAATCTAGTGATAAGTTATCCATTGATATTCTTCCAAGAACTTTAAATCCTTTTGGAGTTTTGTAAGATTGATTTTCATTTATTCTTAAAAATCCATCTCCATATCCAATATCATATGTTGAGACTATTATGTCTTTATCTGTTTTGTATGTTCCTCCATATCCAACAGATTGATTTTTTTTCAATATTCTTGTTGCAATTTTTTGCGCCCAAAGTGATAAAACAGGTTTTAAATCTATTTTATCAAAGCCAGGTGGATTTCCAATATATCCATAACAAGCTATACCAACTCTTGCAAAATCATCACTAAAATTAGTTGTTCTAAATAGGGCAGCTGAATTACAAGAATGGAACAAAGGTAAGGGCAAAAAAAGTTGTTCACATATTCTTTTCACTTCTTCTTTTACAAGCCCGAAATTACGCTTTTGCCAAAAGAATTCACTATTTAGTTCATCTGCACCTCTGTGGTGTGTCATGATACCAGTTAAGTTTAAGTTTTGTCTACAAATCCCATCAATAGCCTCTTTAAGCTGGTTTTTAGATATGCCATTTCTATGCATTCCTGTATCAACTTTAAGGTGAACATTCGTATTTTTAGGAAGTTTGTTAATTTGTTCAATACTGTTAATTACTATGTGAAAAGAGTGTGAATAAGTGTGAAAAACATTCTCAGATAAAATTATAATATCTTCAAAAAATTCTTCAATTTTTAATGCTTCTTTAAGGTTTTTTACGACAGCTTTTTTTATTCCAAATTCTTTTGCAATTTTTGAGATTTCTATAATTCCATGTCCATATGCATTGTCTTTTAATACAACTGCAACTTTTTCTTTTGAGCCAGCTTGCTTAGAAATAATATCTAAGTTATGAAGATAATTTTTTTTGTTTATAATAATTCTAGACAATAACTTAACCTTGTTATTTTAGTTTTGATTAAAATGATTTGATATTAGAATACTATCTTTTTCATTTAAAACCTCTTTTAGAGTTTCAACAGATGCCTCTTTTATATTCTCAAAAGTTCCAAAATAAAGAAGTAGTTTTTTCACCTTTGCTTCCCCAATACCTTTTATATTTAATAAAGATATTTGTTTGTCTTCTGCTCTTTTTTGTTTTTTATGAAAATTAATAACAAATCTATGGGCTTCATCCCTTTGTCTTTGTACAAAGTGTAATCTTCTATCTGAAGTCAATAATTTAATAGAAACAAATTCATCACCTTGTTTATAATGCACAATATCTTTTGCCGCACCTTTTGCTCTATGTGCTTTAAAATCAATTTTCTCTTTTGCAACTGCAATAATATCTAGCTTTACTCCAACTGATTCAACTATGTCATATGCAAGTTTTAATAAAGTAGAACCACCATCAATAACCCATAAGTCTGGTGCAGGATTTTTTTCAAAGTTTTCGACTCTTCGTATTAGCATCTCTCTCATTTGTGAGTATTCATCATGGGCTTCTAAGTTGTAGTGTCTAAAGTCACTTTTTACAAATTTATCATTATCCCATACAACCATTGCACCAACAGTTGCTTGTCCCATCATATGTGAGTTATCAAAGCTTTCAACTCTATTTGGTATTTGAGAGAGATTAAATAACTCTTTAATCTCTTCATAAAGTGTATTTGCACCTTTTGTGCTATCTATTCTCAATAATTCGTCACAGTTGTTTAAAGCAACATCTACTATGTCTTTTTTCTTTCCAAGTTTTGGATTGATAATATTTATCTTTTTAACAAGTTTATTTTTTAAGAACTCTTTTATATCTTCAATATCTTCAAGTTCTTTAGCAATAAGTATCTCTTTTGGAATGATAGGAATTTCATTTGAATAATAGTTGATTATAGCTCTTTTATATGCTTCTTCGTAATCAAACTCTTCAGTTTCTTCTACATTTGACTTAAGATAATCATGTGAAGAAGAAGCCAATTTCCCATCTCTAATAAACATTCTTACAATCACAGCTTTTGAGTTGATATTTTTAATAGCAAAGATATCTAGGTTTTCATTTGTAGCTAAATCCATACCCGTTTTTATCTCTGATTTTTCTATAGTTTTTATTCTATCTCTTATTTTCATAGCCTCTTCAAAACGAAAATCATCTGAATACTCTTGCATTTTTACTTTAAGTTTTGAGATTAGTTTTGATTTGTTGTAAATATACTCCATAGAATCATTTAAAATATTTGCATAATCTTCTTTCGAAACTCTATTTTCACAGGGAGCTAAACATTTTTTGATTTGAAAAAATAAACAAGCCTCTTTTCCTTTTATACATGATTTTTTTTGTACAAGTGGAAAGGTTTCGTATATTGAATCTAATATATCTCTAGCCCCAGTTGAGTAGGGACCAAAGTATTTTATATTTGAGCCTTTTAAAACTTTTCTTGTAATCTCTAATCTTGGAAAATCCTCATTTAAATCAACATAAATATAAGGGTAAGTTTTATCGTCACGAAGAAGAATATTATATTTTGGTTTTAATTGTTTTATTAGGGAATTTTCTAAAATTAGTGCATCATGTTCATTTGGTACTACAATCCATTCACATGATTTGACTTCACTTATCATTTTATAAATTCTAGGACCTAGTTTATCAGCAGGTCGAAGTTGGGGAGTAAATTTAAAGTATGATTTAACTCTATTTTTTAAAACTTTTGCTTTTCCTACATAAAGTAAATGTCCATCTTTATCAAAGTATTGATATACACCTGCATCATTTGGAAGCTGTTTAAGTTTGTTTTCTAAATCCATATTGGAATATTAGCGAAAAAAGCCTTTTTAAATGTTGTAGTTTTCCTAAAATTTTAAGTAAAAATATAAAGTTAAATCTAAAGCTTATTTAGTAAGAATAATATCATGTAAGGAGTTTCTAATGCCACATTTACAATTTGAGATAAATAAAAAAGTAAGCAATGATATTAAAAAAAGTTTTTGTGAAAAGATAAGAGAATCTTTTGCAAAAATCATGGATACCCAAACAGGACATATTGCTATTTCCATAAGAGAATATGAACCTTTTAACTTATCTATTGGAAGAGTTGATATTGGTGATGAAGTCTGTTTGATGAACTTAGATATAAGAGAAGGGCGAACAATCGAAAAAAGAAGAGAGTTAGCTTTAGTATATATGAGTATAGTAAAAGATGAATTTAAAATACCAAATAACAACCAGTATATAACATTTACTCAACATGATGGAGAAGATTTTCACTTAATAGAAAAGTATTTATCCTCTTGGGCAAGTGGAGAAGACCCTCTGGCTTAAGTTATATTAATCATATATTTGATACATTTCTTTTTTAATTAGGAGTAATATTGAGTATTATAAAACAAACAATTTATCAATCAAGAAAAAATAAAGAGAAAGAATTAGAAATAAAGCTATACAATTTGAAAAATTTATTGGTAGATTTTGAAGCTTGTGATTATTTTGGCATATATAAATCAGATGATTGTGATGATGAGTTCTTAGTTTATGAAGAGTGGAAAAGTGAAGAAGATTATGTAGCTTCACAAGATAGTGAAGCCTATAAATCTTTTCAAAAAACATACGATGAATTGGTATTAAAAAAACACAATTTACCAGTTTTTTGATTTAGTAAAATATTTATTTATAAATATTTAGAAGTACATCTTTGTGATGATTTAGCTCTTGCATTAATTCATCACCATTATTATTAATATCTGGATGATACTTCTTAGCTAATTCTTTGTATTTTTTCTTTATCTCTTCTCTTGTTGGTTCACTTGTAAATCCAAAAAAATCTTTTGCCTTTTGAACTTCATTCATTGAAGGTTGTGCTTTAAAATTACCACTTTGAAAATCTTCATAATTGAATTTAAAGCCTTGATTCGCACCTTGGCTAAAATCCCTTCCATTAAAATGAAACTCAAAGCCTTGTGTTCTTGCTTGCTCTTTTATCTTTTTTATTTTTTTATAAATAAAGAAATAAATTAGTAATATAACTACAGCTATTGCAATTAAAAAAGTCCCAAAATTTGTAAATATAAGATAAAGTATAAAAAATAGTATCGAAAGTCTTATTAGTCTAGAAAAAAAATAGTCAATATTTCCCATAAAAAATTGTAATCCTTATAAAATTTGTATTGAAGTATATCTACTTTTGTTTGTTTCTCTTATTAATGGAATTTAGAATTTTTATATACATTCAATTGGTTCCCCCAAATAGAAGCCTTGAAAATAGTCAATGTTTAGGTTTTTTCTTTTATATTAGAATTTAGATTTTTTATCATTTTAATTAATATAAATATAATCATTCCTCTTATATATAAGAGGATAAATAAAGGAATTTGAAATATTATTTTTTATTATTATTTTTACACAATACTTGAATCCTTAATATGTAATTAAATTATATAATTGTAATATAAATTACATAAGTATTTAAAAAATTTTGGTATTATTATCATAATTAGGATAATATAATGGACTATGATGAGTTTCAAAAAGCTGTTGATACCTTAGGTATTATAACAAAGCTTGATTATAAAGGTTTGAGAAAGAACTATTTGCGATTATCTAAGAAGTATCACCCTGATGCTGAAGATGGAAGTGAAGAAAAGTTTAAAGAGGTAAATGAAGCTTATAATCTTTTAAAAGCTTATATTGAAAATTATAGATTTTCTTTTGAAAAAGATGAATTTTTAAGTCAATATCCCTCGTTTACAAATTATAAAAATTGGAATAGATAAAGGAAACTATAATGTTTGATAAAAGAAAAGCGAAAGAACTTGTTTTAGGGGCTTTAATTGCTGATTCTTACTGTTTGGGTTCTCATTGGATATATGATGAGAAAGAACTTAAAAATTTACAAATTAATTGGGAAGATTTAAATAATGCTTGTTCAATTTGGCATAAAGGTAAAAAAGCAGGAGAATTCACACATTATGGAGATCAGCTTTACTTTTTATATGAATTTGTAAGTGAAAATGAGGATTTTGATTTAGAAAAATATGTCCATTTTTGGAAAGAGAAAATGGAAAAATATGATGGTTATATTGATGGGGCAACAAGAGTTACTTTAGAAAATATTAATGCAAATAAATCTATTCCTTGTGGTTCAGAGTCTACTGATATCTCAGTTATAGGAAGAATCGCACCTTTATTACTTATTAGTAAAACTAAAAATCAATTTCTTCAAAATGTTGAAAATTTTGTTAAAGCAACACATGATTCTGCAATAGTTGTAGAGGGTGCTAAGTTTTTTGCAAAAGTTTTACTTGATGTATTAGAAGATATTGAGATGATGGAATCAATAAAAGAAAGAAAAGATGAATTTTCAACTGCTATTCAAAAATATGTTAAGGATGGATTTTCATCTATTGATGATGAAACCTTTGATGCAATAAGAAAATTTGGTCCAGCTTGTGGCATAGATGAAGCATTTAGTGGAGTTATTCATCTTTTAGGTAAATATACAAACTTTAAAGAAGCTTTAATTAAAAATGCTCAAGCAGGTGGTGATAATTCAGCTCGTGCTATGATTGTCTCAATGTTTTTTATAGCTAGATATGGATTAAAAGTAATACCAAAAAATCTTACTAAAATAAAAGTACAAATAGATATTTCTTAAAATATCTATTTAGAAATAAATATTTGAACTCAAGTTTTCTATATGTTTCAAAATATTATTTACATTGTTATATTCGATATTTATAGGATATAACTCTTTTTTGTACTGTAAAATTAGAGATGGGAAATTGAAAACTTTTAGTTCTCTTCTTTTTTCTAACTCTTTTTGAAATAACTGTTCTATTCTTTGGCTTTTTAAATCATTTGAAAATTTTTCTACATCTATTTCTAACTCTTTAGCAAGAGAAATTAAAGTCTCTTCATCACTTGGGTTTTTTGCTTCAAGATAATATGCTTTTTGAATTGCATTTATCATTTCATCTTCCATATTTTGTTCTTTTGCACAAAGTACAGCTTTACATGCAAGATAAGTTGATCTTCTTGGTTTACAAAGTCTCCAAAAATCATGATTAAACTTTGCCCCTGTAAATTTTTCAATGTCATACCAAACTGCTTGTATTTTTTCTTGCATCTCTTTTGGCATTATTTCATCTGTATCTTTTGCTAAACCACCTAATATAGTTATTACCTCAATATTATTTGGTAACTTCTTTTTTAGGTTATCGAAATCTTTTTTAAAAGCATAACACCAAGAACACATAGGGTCATGGATATAGTATAGTTTATTTTTCATAATTCTATTTTACTCTTTATATCTTAAAAAAACAGAAATTATAAAATTAAGTAAGATAAAATAAAATACTAATATAATACTATTTTAAACAGGAGTTATTATTATGAAAGACCTTGTAGATGCGTTAAATAAAGACAAACACTATACAGAGATTGTACTTGCTGGGGGATTATTTCTTGTAGCATTATATTACAATATGCTTATGGATTTTATTATTTATATGTTATATTTTGTAATATTCTTAGAGATAACAAGAACAGTAATAAACTATATTAGAGAAAAAACTGTTGTTCTTTCAATAATTGTTGATGCTTTTATTATACTTACTTTAAGAGAGTTAATTGTAAATGTTGTAAAAATCAATAATGAAAATTTAAATTCCCTTGATGACCTTTTGACAAGTGTTTTAAACTGGAACATTTTTATAATAGCAGGAGTAATTTTGTTTTTACTTATAGTGAGATATTTATCTGTAAAAACTTCTGAAACTTATATGTTAGGTAAAAAGAAAGAACAAGATTATATAAAAAACAATGAATTATCATGAACCACTATATAGGCCACCAGCTGAAGCTAACTCTTTAATCTTACAAATTACATTGGGCTGTAGTTACAATAAATGTAGCTTTTGCTCGATGTATGAAACAAAAAAATTTGAAATCAAAAGTATAGAAAAAATCACAAAAGAAATCGATGAGTTTTCTATATATAAAGATGTAAGAAGAGTGTTTTTAGCTGATGGCGATGCCTTATCTTGTGATACAAACTTTTTAGTGCAAATTTTACAATATCTTAAAAAATCTTTTCCAAAACTACAAAGGGTATCTTCATATGCCAGTCCATACAATCTTTTAGAAAAGACTCAAGAAGAGCTGAATTTGCTAAGAGAAAATGGTTTGAGTTTAGTCTATTATGGAATAGAAAGTGGAAATCAAGATTTACTAAAATATATAAATAAACCAATGAAACCAAATAAAATGGTTGAGGGCATAAATAAAGCCCATTATGCAAATATGAAAATATCTGCCACCATAATACTAGGACTTGGTGGAAAGAAATTATCTATACAACATATAGAAGATACTGCAAAGTTAGTAAATGAGTGCGAACATATAAATTATCTATCAACTTTACAACTAGGTGTAAGTGATTCAAAGAAAGATGCTTTTTTCAAAAGATTTGAAGATAAAAATCAAGAATTTATTTTCTGTACTGATAAAGATATTTTAGAAGAGCAAAAAAGACTTATAAGACTAATTAATCCAAAAAGTCCAATAATATTTAGGTCAAATCACGCTTCAAATGCTTTAGCATTAAAAGGAACACTTCCAAAAGATAGGGATGTTTTATTAGAGATTTTAGACAAAGCTATAGAAGATAACTCTATGCTTCGTCCAAAGTTTTTACGAGGTTTTTAAAACCTTGTTATTTTTTAGATTTTTTCTTAGACTTCTTTTTTGAGTCTTTTTTCTTAGCTTTTAGAGCTTTTTTTGCTTTCTTTTTTTTATCTAGTTTTTTCTTTTTGATAACTTTCTTTTTCTCTTTTTTAAGTGCTTTTTTCTTAGCAGCTTTTTTAGCTTTTAATTTTTTCTCTTCTTCTTTTTTCTTTGCCATATTATGACTCCTTATATAAAATATAGAGAATAGTACTGTTTTATATTAATAATGTCAATAAAATATTATTAAATAAATAAAAAAATATCAAATTGTAATATTTTTAAATCTTATAAATAGTATATATTAAAATACTTTCATAAATCAGAGGAGTGTATTTATGGAAAAATTAGCAATAGAGATAATAAACTCAAAGATATATACAATACGCTGTGAAAGGGTTATGTTGGATAGTGACTTGGCAAAACTTTATGAAGTTGAGACAAAAGTATTAAATCAAGCAGTAAAAAGAAATATTGAAAGGTTTCCAAGTGACTTTTTATTTAAATTGTCAGAAAAAGAGTTAGAAAATTTGCGGTCACAATTTGTGACCACAAACTTTTCAAAAACAAGAACAACTCCAAATGCTTTTACTGAGCAAGGTGTTTATATGTTAGCAACAGTTTTAAAAAGTAAAGTTGCAGTAGATATTAATATACAAATTATGAGAACTTTTACAGCACTTCGAAGATATGCCTTGACCTATGATGAACTTGCAAAAAAAATAGAACAAATAGAATCGAGGGTAATTGAAGGTGAGAAGACTGATAGTAGGATAATTGAGGTTTTGAATGAGTTGATGAGTTGTGAGGATGATAATGGGGATAGGAAGATTGGGTTTGTTAATAATCACTAATTATAAAATAATTAGTTTGTATTCTCTTGAAGAGGTAAACCTCTCCGCTTCTCTTACTTTGTTTGGACAAAGTAAGCAAAACCACCAACGGCTGCGAAGCCCTTTGGGTTTCTTCACTTATTGTTTTATCTTTTCTGTCTTGCAAGACTCATAAATAAATGTGCATTTAGCATATTTATTTATTCAAACAGTTGCAAGCCTTTTCCAAAAAGATAAAACAAACGCTCAGCTTCTGTAGATGTTGGAATAAAAGGTGGGATAAGGACATTTACATTTTTGATTGTCTTTTGTTTTAACTTCTTCTTGCTCTAACTAATATATGACTATACAAAAAAAGAAACAACACAAGGGATTTCTTTCTACATCTGCAGGAGAAAAATAATAAATGAGGGAAGCTTTGCCTCCGAAGTTGCCACCTTAAAAACCAATAAAAATATTAGAATTTTCATAAATATCTTTTATATCTTTCTTCATCATATTTTTCGTTATTTTTATAAATACTATGTGCGATTACTACTATTTTTCTCATAACTGCTATTTGTGCTACAGTGGTATGTTTACCATTCTCTTTTAATCTATTATAAAACCTTTTTAATTCTTCATTATATTGTGTTGCATTTAGACTTGCCATAAATAATACACTTCTACATAGTTTTGAACCAGCTTTTGATATTCTTGTTTTACCTTTTATTGATGTTCCAGATGTTTTTTCTATTGGATCTAATCCTGCTAGGGATATTATCTCTTTTTGGTTTGCATTAGAATATTGTATAAAATGATGCAATAATACTATTGCTGATACTTCTCCTACACTTTTTATACTTTGTATATTAATAAATGCTTCTTGAAGTTTTTCATCTTTTGCTATTACTTTTTTTATTTCAAGCAGTATCTCTTTTTCTTTTTGTTCTAAAAGCTTTATCTCTTTTTTTATTCTTTGTATTAATTTACTTATACCATCTTTTGCAATTAAAGATTCCAAATGATTTTTATTTTGTGATTTTTGTTTAATTAAAAATTGATAGTAAGTTATTAACTCTTTTATCTCTTCTATTTCTTGTCTTATTACTGGTACTTTAATTTGTTCTTTTGAGGCAGTTACTATCATTTGAGATAACATTCGGGCATCATTTACATCATTCTTATTTCTTTGTCCTATTGCTTTACTAAAATTTGAACTTTGTTTAGGATTTACAATAAAGCATTTAATATTTTTATTTGCTGCAAACTTTTTTATAACAGAAGAATAATTCCCTGTTGGTTCATAAACAAATACTAATTTATCGATATCTTTTTTATATTGTTTCTTTAACTTAGAATACAAACTTTTTAATGATTTTATATTATTCTCAATAACCAAATCTAAATCATTATATGGAACATACACATTGATTGTTGACTTACTAATATCTAATCCGATAGAATACATATCTGGAACCTTTATTTTAGAATAAAGAGTTCGTTAGGGTAGGATTTCTCCTACCTGATTTGTCATACATATTTCGGACTCGTAAATTCGAACTAGATTATTACTGTTCTTGTTGCCACTCAAACTTTTAATATGACTATCTGACTTCAAATCAAGATGATTATTTTTTAATCTCTTTCGCCGTAGTTCGATATATCATTTAACAAACTCCATGAAAATATATTATCTATATCTCCATTAATTTTATTATACGAGCCGTAGTTGCTTTTGCTTACTTTTCGTCAACACAAAAGTAAGAAAGCGGAGAGGTTTACCTCTTCAAGAGAAAATTATGTATGTAAATTAATTAAAAATATAATATTATAGTAACTATTATATTGTTTTGTGACATGATATATGATGAAGAAAAGATATAATATTTTTTTATTTAAAAGGATTATTGTGCAAGAACAAATTATTGACTGTAAAAATATATTAGAAAATCTAACTCCAACAGATAATGTAAAAAATAATGGAGTTTATGAGTGCTCGTTAAAACATGGAATTGATGAGCAAGATATAAAAAATATTGCATTGTCAGGAGCTTATGGTTCAGGGAAAAGTAGTATTCTTAAAACATTTGAAAAAAAATATAAAGATGATTATTTTTTTTTAAATATTTCTCTTGCAGATTTTTCTGATTCAGAAAAAAACAATGAAAACACTGATGTAGAACGTAGTATATTACAAAAGATGTTTTATACAGTAAAAAACGAAGAGATACCATTTTCTCGATTCAAGAGAATAAAAGATATTACCTTTCAAGAGTTGCGAGATTATAGTCTATATATTTTTATCTTTATATTTTTCTTTTTTATTGCATACAAAAATAAAGATTTACCAGAGTATTTAGACTTTTTAAAGTTTGATATAGTGTATATAATTGGTTTTATAATTACATTTATTAGTATATTTCTTGCTCTCCCAAAAATAATAAGCTTATTAGGTGATATTGATTTGAAAAAAATTAATCTAAAGAGTGGTGAAGTTGATTTAGGGCAAAAAGATGGTAGTTCAATATTAAATAAAAATCTTGATGAGATTATATATTTTTTTAAAGCAACAAATTACAATATTGTTATATTTGAAGATTTAGATAGATATGCTAAAAATATTGATATCTTTGTAAAGTTAAGAGAAATAAATTTAATTTTAAATAATTCAAAAGAAGTTGAACAAAGTGTAACTTTTATTTATGCAATAAAAGATGATAATTTTAAAGACGAAGAAAGAACAAAGTTTTTTGATTTAATTGTTCCTGTTATTCCTATTGTTGATTATTCTAATTCAAGTGAACAATTGAAAATTATGATAAGAAAATATAAAAAGTATAGGGGATTAAAGGTAAATGTATTAAAAAATAATTTTATAAATGATATCTGCCTTTATATCGATAATATGCGGTTACTAAAAAATATTTTTAATGAATTTATTATTTATAATGAAAAACTAGAATCAGATATTTTAGAAAAAGAAAAATTATTTAGTATGATTGTATATAAAAATTTATATCCAGATGATTTTTCAAAGTTAAGTAATAAACAAGGCTTAGTATATGATGTATTATCAAAAAAGAATGAGATTATAAATAGTAAAATTACTTCTCTTGATGAAAAAATAAATTATATAAAAGAAAAATTAGATGAAATAGAGAATGAACAAATAAGTTCAATTAATGAATTAAAGAGCATATATATTTATCAAGTATTAAAGAAATTAAATGCAATAGACAATAATAGAATAAGTGTTAACAATATTTTTATAAATATACCAGACTTAGAAGAAGAAAGTAATTTTAATATATTAAAAGAATCTTCTAATATAAAATGCGATAATTATTATGGAAATTCATTAGTTTTTGAAAATATAGAAAATGAGATTTGTGAGAAAAGTTATAATGAAAGAGAAGAGTTAATAAAAAATAAAAATAATGAATATACAAATACTAATAACAAAGAAATTGAATCTTTAGAAAATGAAAAACAATTGATTAAAACAAAAGAGTTAAAAGATTTAATTGAAGATACTAATGCTGTATTTGGGGATGAATTTAATGAAAAAGGTTTATTGATATTTTTAATCACAAATGGACATTTAGATGATACATATAACTATTATATTTCACACTTTTATGATGAAAGTATTACTAAAGAAGATAGAGAGTTTATTTTATCTATTAGGGAAAGAAGATCAAAAGATTATACTTTTAAATTAGAAAAAGTTAGTGAAGTTATTAAACAAATACATCACTACGAGTATGATAAAAAAGAAGTATTAAACTATAGTTTGTTGGAATATTTAATAGAAAAAGAAAATATAAAGAATTTAAATCAAATAATAAAACAGATAAATCATAGAAAGGATTTAGAGTTTATAAAAGGTTATATTGATTTAAATTATAAAAATATTGATAAGTTTATAAATCAATTAATTAGTAAATGTACTTGGTTATGGGATGAAATAGAAAAATCTTCCCTTACAATTGAGAAAAAAGAAAAATACTTTGAGTTAATTTTAAAATATGGAAAAATTGAAAATATAAAGAATTTGAATATAACCTTAATGAGTGAGTACATTGGAAATATTAATAATTTTGCTGAATTTAGTAGTAATTTTGATATTAAAAAAATAAAAGATATTTTAATGATGTTAGAACCTGCATTTAAAAAAACATCACAACTTAAAGATAATATTGAGTTATTTGAGTTTATTTATGAAAATAATTTTTATGAAATTTCATATGAAATGATTGGAGGAATTCTAAAATATTTTAATAAAAATAAATTTGAGTTGGAAGATTTAAATAAAAAGAATTTAACAATTATAAAAAACTCTACTTGTACTAGTTTAATTATGGATATAGAAGAGAATATAGTCGTGTACATAGAAAATATTTTATTAAGTATGGAAAAAATTAATGATGATGAAAACATATTTGTTGATTTACTTAATAATGAACATATATCAGATGACTTAAAAATTGAAATTATAAAAAGAGAAGAAACTTTAATATCTAATATTTCTGAGGTTACAAATCATGAATTATGGAAGAACTTATTTGAAGAAAATAAAATAAAAGCTGATTGGAATAATATTTTATACTATTATCAACAGCATAAAGAGATAGGTGAAAGTTTAATAAAATATATTAATATAATTGAGAATGCAAAAGTTTTATCAAATGTAAGAATAAATAGTGAAACAAAATTCATGGAAAATAGTAAATTCGATATTAGTTTAGTAGAAGAATTATTAAAAAATATTTTATTTACAAATGAAATAGAAATTAATTCATATAAACTACTAATTAAATCTAATGGATATTGCTATCCTGACTTAGATGTTTCTAGTCTAGATGAAGAAAAAATTATTGAATTAGTTAATAATGGAGAGTTTCAATTAACAGTTCAGAATTTTAATAAATTAAAAGAATGTACAAAAAAACAACATATAAAACTTATTGAAAAAAACATTGATGAATTTTTAGAAAAGTATGAAGAGTTTCCTTTGGATGAAAGTAATGTATTTGATATATTAAGTAGTTCAATTATTACAAAAAAAGTAAAAGTAGAGATAATAAAAAAACTTGATTATAAATTAATTAGTAATAAAAATATTGGAAAACTAGTGCATGATAATATGGATAAAAAAATTAAATATCCAATTGAATTCTTAGAAAATTTAATTATAAATTTAAATACTAAAGAAATGCAAGTTAATGTTATTATTGAACAAAATGAATATTTATCTGAAGATGAGTTTATTAATTTGTTGAGTCTATTAGAAAATGAATATAGTAACATTGCTAAATTAGATGGTAAAAGACCAACAATAATTGATAAATATTATAATAGAAAACTTATTGAGATTTTATTTGAAAGAAAATTTATTACTAAAAGTAAAGAAGACGAAAAAAGAAAATTATTTAGACTTTTTGTTAAAAATAGAAATAAAGTATAAAGGAATAGGCTTTTTCTATAAAGCCTATTTTATGTGTTTACTATATCTCTATCTCCAAAGCAATAGGACAATGATCACTTCCCATTACATCACTCATAATATAAGCATTTGAAATATGAGGTTTTAAATCCTCACTTACATAGAAGTAATCAATTCTCCAGCCAACATTATTTGCTCTTGCATTTGCTCTGTAAGACCACCAGCTATAATTATCTGGCTCATCACCTATAACATGTCTTAGCGTGTCTATGTAGCCATGAGATAAGAATTTGTCTATCCATTCTCTCTCCATTGGTAAGAAGCCTGATGTGCCTTCATTTGCTTTTGGTCTTGCTAAGTCTATCTCTTTGTGAGCTGTATTTACATCTCCACATACTATGATTGACTTACCTTGTTTTTTTAATTCTTCACAATGATTTAAAAATCTATCGTAAAACTCCATTTTATATACAAGTCTTTCTTCTTTGCTTTGACCATTTGGAAAATAAACATTAAAAAATGCTATATCTTTATCTCCTAAAGTAAAATGAACTTCATTGATTCTTCCTTCATCTAATACATCAACAGTAGGGCAGTTACACTCAAAAGTTATATCTATATCTGTAAAAAGGGCTGTTCCTGAACGACCTTTTATGGCTGATTCACTTGCTGTTACAGTTTTGAATTCTTTATTAAAAATTGTTTCTGGGATTTGTGTTTTCATTGATTTTGTTTCTTGTACACCTAAAAGATGAATATCTTGCTCATCTACCCATTTAAGTGCTTCTTTTTTATCAACAGCTCGTATACCATTTACATTCCATGATACAAATTTATATTTATTCATTTAAAACCTTGTTTTATATTTGATAGTAGTTATATACTTTTTAAACATTAACAAAAGCATTTGCTTTTGTCAAGTTTGTAAAAGTCTATTTATCGTTTGTTTATAATATCTTTTTTGATTGTGTCTGTTATAGTTTTAGGTTCACATCTTTTTCTATGGTTAGCATCAATAAAAGCATATATTATTTCGTAGTTTTTATTTACAATGTAAGTTCCAGGAAGTGGTAAATCATAAGTACCATTTCTATTGGCTTCCAATATATCTATTTTTTGTTTCTCATATACAGCGATTACTTCATCACTCAAAGTATAGTTTATACCAAACTCTTTTGCGATAGTATTATTTTTGTCATAAAGAATATCAAATGTAAAAGAGTGTTTTTCTTTTAAATAAGATGATTTATCTTGTGTTTGAGGACAAAGTGTGATTAATGATGCATTAAAAATTTTTAATTGCGAAACAATCTTTTGCAAAGCAAGTAATTCTAAAATGGCATATGGAGACCATGAGCCTTCAAAAAAACACAGTACTGTGTATTTATTTTTCTCAACAATATCTTTTATGTTGATAACTTTTCTATCTTGGTTAGAAATAGAGAACTCGGGAATTTTATTTCCTACTTTTAAAGCTTTGTTAAAACAGTCTGATTCTTCCAATTTTTTAATAGCATTACATAGAGTATCTTGAGTCTCTTTTGGGACTCTTCCTTGAAATTCTACCAAATAATCTTCTATATCTTTTTCTAGTGTAGGCATATAAGCTCCTTATGTGAAAAGAATATCTCTTTTTTTCACAACAAATTATAAAATATTTTGTCAGCATTATAAAGAAAGGAAACTTTAACTTTATTTTATTATAGTACAAATTTACAACATTTTAAGGAATTCTTTTGAGTCAAGAAATAATTTTGGGGTTAATAACCTTTTTTACATCAACAATTGCAGGTGTTGTTGGACTTGGCGGAGGTATGATTTTAATAGCTGTTTTACCTTCTTTTCTACCTTTAAACGCTTTAATTCCCGTACATGGTATAAGTCAAATGACAAGCAATCTAAGTAGAGCAGCATTTGGATATAAAGATGTAAAATTTGAAGTGATACCTAAATTTTTATTGGGTTCAATTATTGGAATAAGCTTTTTTGCATCAATTTTGTATATTATTTCTTTGGAATATGTACCTTTATTTATAGGAACTTATATTTTACTCTCTCTTTGGAGTAAAAAATTCAATGAAAAGTTAAGAAAATATGAGAATTATTACTTGCTTGGATTTTTTCAAACAGGTCTTTCAATAGTTGTGGGAGCAACAGGACCACTTACTATGACTCTTTTGTTAAAAGACTATGAAGATAAAGATATTGTTGTATCAACTGCTGCTGCATTGATGAGTATTACACATATCTTAAAAGTATTTGCTTTTATGATTTTTGGATTTGTATTTTTTGATTATATTGGAATCTTGCTTGCAATGATTACAGGTGCTATTATTGGAAGTTGGACAGGAACAAAACTTAGAAATGTAATTAATGGTAAAAAATTTATTATGATACTAAAAATTTTATTATCTCTTTTAGCTATAAAAGTAATAATAAGTGCATTTATTTAAATGATGCACTTATAAACCTAAATCTTCTAGTTCTCCTAGATTTTTTTCCTCATCTTTTTCTTTAGGTGTCTCTTTGCTTATTTTTAATTTACCAGTCTCTTTTTTAGTCTCTTTGTCTTTTTTTGTAGCTAAATTACTTAGACTATTTGAGTTCATATTTGAAAGAGAGTTATTGTTACCTATCAATGAATCACTATTTCCACCATGCATATCGATTTTTTGTGAGTTTGATGGAGAGTAGGCATAATTAGCAAATAAGCTAGTTAGAAAAAATGTTGCAAGTATTAAAACGATTTTCATAAATTTTCCTTTTTAAACAAAATAATGTAAAACAAAAAGTATACATATCATTGATATAAGTGTTTGAACTGTAATGATTGATGACATCAATCCCACATCACCACCAAGTTGTCTAGCTAAAATAAAAGATGAAGGTGCAGTTGGTAAAACACCAAATAAAACTAATATTGAAAGCATCATTCCATCTATTCCAAACATTTTAGCAAAAATAAAAATTAAAATAGGGAAAATGAGGTGTTTTCCTATGATTGCAATGATTACTTCACTTTTTGAAGATTTAATCTCTCTTATTACAAGTCCAAATCCAACTGATAAAAGTCCCATTGGAAGTGCTGCATGACTTAGTATCTCTAAAGTGTTATTTAAAACAAGAGGTAAATGAATCCCTAAAAAGTTTATACCTCCACCAATAATACAAGCCACAATAAGTGGATTTTTAAAAATAGATTTTAACAAATAAATAAAATCTAATTTATCATTTGAAACATAAAGAGCAAATATTGTTATACATAATATATTGATAAATGGTATTGCAAAGGTAAGTATGACTGCTGATAGTATTAAGCCTTCATTGCCAAAAATTGAGCCAGCTAAAGCTAAAAAAACATAGGTATTAAATCTAATTGAACCTTGCACAATAGAAGTAAAAGCACTAGGAGATGTTGGTTTAATTTTATTTACAATTATAAGTATAAGCATTGTCAAAAATATTGTTAAAAGAGCAGAGCCAACAAATCCTAAACTATTATCTGAGTCTAAAGAAGCACTTGAAAGTTTATAAATTAAAAGTGAAGGCATCAATACATAATAAGTTAGTTTATCAGCTTGTGGCCAAAACTCATGAGAAGGAAATTTTATTCTTTTAAAAAAATATCCTATTAAAATAAGACTAAATACAGGAATAAGCGCTGAAAATATATGTATCATAAAAATTCTTTCTGTTTAATATCGCATAGAATATTATCATATTAACCATAAATTATAAAGAAACCCACTTTAAAGCCTCCCCAAGATGATAGAATTTTTTTTTGCAAAAGGAGAACATAATGTTAGCAGAAATAAATACATTCCTAAATGACCTTATTTGGGGATCGATTTTAATTTACGTACTACCTATTCTTGGTATCTTTTTCACAATAAGTTCTAGATTCGTACAATTTAGATACTTTTTTAAGATGTTTCACATTTTAAGAGAAACAGCTCATGATAAAGAAGGACATATTAGCTCATTTCAAGCTTTAATGCTAAGTGTTGCTGGTCGTGTTGGTGGTGGAAACATCGCTGGAGTTGCAGTTGCAATCACACTTGGTGGTGCTGGTTCTGTATTTTGGATGTGGGTTATTGGACTTGTTGGAATGGCAACAAGTTTCTTTGAGTGTTCATTGGCACAACTTTATAAAGAAAAAGATGGCATAGATGCTGGAGTTTATAGAGGTGGACCTGCTTATTATGCTACAAAAGCCTTAGGTCAAAGATGGTTAGGTGTTATTATTTCTATTTTATTAATGATTACATTTGGTTTTGCATTTAATGCAACTCAATCATTTATTATCTCAACTTCATTTGAAGCAACATTTGATATTCCTACATGGATTTCTGGAATAGTTTTAACAATTGTTTTTGGTCTTACAATTTTTGGTGGAGTAAAAAGAATTGCTAGAATGTCAGAAGTAATTGTTCCTGTTATGGCAGGGAGTTATTTACTTATTGCTCTTGTTGTTATTATTTTAAATATAGGTGAAATTCCAGGTTTAATTAATATGATTGTAACTGAAGCATTTCATCCAAGTTCTGCAATTGGTGGTGGTATTGGTGCTGTTATTTTACAAGGTGCAAAAAGAGGAATGTTTTCAAATGAAGCAGGTCTAGGTTCTGCTCCAAATGTTGCTGCAGTTGCTTATGTTGGACATCCAGTTCAACAAGGTATTGTACAATCATTCTCTGTATTTATTGATACAATTATTTTATGTTCTTGTACAGCATTTATTATTCTTTTATCAGGTGTTTATACTCCAGGTGCTGAAGGTGTTCAAGGTGTATTATTAACTCAAAATGCATTAATCGAACAAGTAGGACCATTAGGTGGTTACTTTGTTACAATTGCCTTATTCTTATTTGGATTTTCTTCAATGATTTATAACTATTATTTAGCTGAAAATAGTTTGAACTTCTTTAGCAAAGGAAATAAGACTGCTTTTAATATATTTAAAGTTATTTGTATATCTTTAATTATTTGGGGATCATTCCAAGATTTAGGTTCAATTTTCTCATTTGCTGATTTATCAATGGGATTATTAGCAGTTATTAATATGACTGTAATTGCATTATTATATAAACCTGTTTTACAACTAATCAAAGGTTATGAAAGACAAGTAAAAGAAGGGAAAGTTCCTGTTCTTAGATATAATGATTACAATGAATTTAAAATCGATAAAGCTATTTGGAAAGAGATTGTTGATAATATAAACGATAAAAGATCATAAAAAGAAGAGTGAGTTAATTCTCACACTTCTTTTTTCAAGGAAAATAAGTGTTTAATAAAGATGGAATTCCATTTTTTATAATAATGATACCTTTTTTATGTATCATTTTTTGCGCATTTTTTATTAGTTCATATTATATGAAAGTCTCAGAACAAAATTTTCAAGATGATGTAAAAATTCTAATTCAAACATACCCCCAAAAAGATTTTAGTGCCAAATTAATAGAAAAAGTTATAAAAGACAAAAGAGCAGTTTATGAAAAAAATAAAGCAGATTTTTTATATTTTATAAAAATTGTGACTTTATGTGTTTTGTTTTTTATGGCTTTATTTACTTTCCTTATGACTTCTATTGTAAAAGATATTGTTAATAAATACATGAGTAAAGTTGAAAATGAACAAAATAAATTAAAAAATCTAAATGAAACACTATCTTCAAAAGTTGCTTTTGGAATAGAAGAAGGAAAAAGAAAAGATAAAGCAATTTTAGAACAATCAAGGCTAGCAAAAGTTGGTTCAATGATTTCTATGATAGCTCACCAATGGAGACAACCTTTAAGTGAGTTATCAGGAATTTTAATGGAGTTAGAAACTGCAACAAGATTTAAAAAAGTCGATGAAAAACATATTTTAAATTCTATAGATAGAAGTAATGACATGATTGAATTTATGTCAAATACAATTGATGATTTTAGAAATTTTTATAAGCCAGATAAGAAAAAAGAGTATTTTAATATAAGTGATGCATGTAAAAAAGCTATAAATTTGGTAGATGCAACGCTACATAATTTGTCAATAGATTTATTATTTGATATAAAAAAAGATAAAAAGATATTTGGTTATCCAACAGAATATTCACAGGTTATTTTAAATCTAATTAGTAATGCAAAAGATATATTAGTAGAAAAAGAAATAAAAGACCCAAAAATATATATTACAATTACCTCAAGAGGTATGCAAAGTATAGTAATAATAAAAGATAATGCAGGTGGAATTGGTGAAGAAAATCTTGATTTGATTTTTGATCCTTATTATAGTACAAAAGATTCTTCTAAAGGAACAGGACTTGGTTTATATATTTCAAAATTGATTATTGAAAAAAATATGGGTGGTGAACTTAGTGTGCAAAATGATAATGAAGGTGCTGTTTTTAAAGTAATAGTGTTAGGATAAATATGGATAATGAATTATTAAAAGAAAAATTAAAAGATATAAGTATTTTATGTGTTGAAGATGAAGATGGAATAAGAGAGTTTATTGTAGGTACTTTGAAGTATTATTTTAAAGAAGTATATGAAGCTAGAAATGGTTTGGAAGCCTTAGAAATGTATGAAGAGTATAGACCTAAAATAATTTTGAGTGATATAGAAATGCCAAGAATGAATGGTCTTGAATTTGTAAAAAGAATAAGACAAAATGATTTATCAACTTCTATTATTATGCTTACTGCTTATTCCAATGAAGAGTATCTTATGAATTTGATAAATTTAAATATTGATCATTTTATTTTAAAACCTTTAAATTTAAAAAAACTAAATGAAGCTTTAACTAAATATATAGAAAGAAACTTTTCAGAACAAATATCATTAAGCGAGAATTTAAAACTTGATTTGTCAAAGAGAGAATTGATTTATGAAGATTCTACAATAATTCCTTTACGAAAAAGAGAAAATGATTTTTTAAATCTTTTATACAAAAATAAAAATGCAATAACAACATATGAACAAATCGAGATGGAGTTATGGCAAGATAAAATTATGACAAGCCATGCCTTAAAGTCTTTTATTAAAGAGTTAAGAAATAAAATACCAGTAAATGTCATCAAAAATGTTTCACAAGCAGGGTATATATTAGAATAGAAATAATAGTTGTAAAATGTTATAGTTAATAAAATGATTAATAAAGATAAACAATGCAATATTTAAAAACACACTGGAACAAACTCTTAATTTTAATACTTTCTTTTGCAATAATATTTTTTGCTTTTTCTTATACTTTGGATATAAAAGGTAAAGAATTAATTGATAAAAGTTTTAGTCAATCTGTTGTTGTTTTTGGTAGTGCGAAAGCTTTAAATGCTGTAATTTCACTAGCCCAAGGTACTGAGCTTGATTTACCTTTTTTTACAGTTGCTATTGGGGAAGTTTTAGATCCTATAAATGACTTAATCGAACAATTCTCTTTAGTGATGCTTGCAAGTATGGTTTCACTTGGTATTCAAAAAATCATGATGAATTTTGTAACTGCTGATATTTATAATTATATTTTACTTTTTGCAGTTGTCATTTTAAATATTTGGATGTTTTTTAGATTTACAAAAGATGAAAGATTTAGAACACTATTTTTTAAAATCACAGTGATACTTATTTTTCTTCGTTTTGCAGTTCCTTTGATAGGTTTAGCTAATGACTTTGTTTATAACAACTTTGTAAAACAAGAATATAATATACAAGAGTTAAATCAAGATATTGTAAAAGTGAAAGAAGATGTAAATCAAGTAACAAAAAATACAATAGAAAACAAAGAAGATAGCTCATTTTTTACTAAAATCACAGAAAAATTTGACTCAAATTATTATGACAAAAAAATAGAAGAGTATAAAAAAGCTGTGGATAATTCAAGTGATTATATAGTTGCCTTGATTATTGCTTTTGTTTTTCAAACTATTCTTTTACCTCTTATTTTTCTTTTTATTCTTTATCATTTCGTAAGGGGAATTTTTAATCTTGGGAAATAAGCTTAACCCTTTTTTATTAATTCTTAAAAGTATTCTTGTTGAGTTTGATTCTCAGAAAAAAGTAAAATGATGTTATGATTCTAAAAATTATTTTATATAAAGAGAAAAATTGAACTACAAAAAAGCATTACTTCTTCCACTTATTTTATTATTATTTATTGCTATTTTTTATAATTTTAAAAAAGAGATTAGTTTCTCTTTTTACCATTGGGAAAATAGCTATAATTTACAAAATAACCAAGAGAAACTTTATATAAAAGTTTTAGATATAAACTATTCAAATAAACTAGAAATAATAAAAACAAAGTTTATAAACAAGCCAACAAAAGGTTTTGTGCCTGTTATATATATTACAAATAAAGCCATGGACGAAGAGCCTTTAAGTTTGATGCTTAGAAAGGTTTTAAATAACTTAAAAGATATACCTTATGCTTATGATGAAATACAAATTGACTGTGACTGGTCTCTTTCAACAAAGGCTAAATATTTTGATTTTTTAAGAGAATTAAAACTAAAAAGTAATAAAAAACTTAGTGTTACTATACGATTGCATCAAATAAAATATGCAAAAAAAACTGGAATCCCACCAGTTGATTATGGAGTTTTGATGTATTATAATATGTCTGATATCGCAGATTTTGATACCAAAAACTCAATTTTAGATAATGATGTAGCAAAACAATATCATTATAATTTTGATATTTATCCCTTAAAATTAAAACTTGCTTTACCTTTGTATTCTCAAGGTGTACAATTTAGAAATAAAAAAGCAATAAATATATTTGAAGGCTTAGAAAAAAAAGATTTTGAACAAAATTTTACTCTCATAAAGAAAAACTTTTATGAAGTAAACAAAAGCTTTTATTTTAAAGGTAGATATATTTATAAAGGGGATATCTTTAGGTTCGAAGATTCAAAACTTGAGGACTTAAAAATAGCCATGGATGATTTTTTTGAGTTAACGAAAAATCCTTTTTATGAGGTGATTTTTTATACAATAAAATATAAAGATAAATATGATTTAAATAAATTAAAGTAAGAAGGAAGAGTTATAGTGTTTTTTAGAATAATATTTTTATGGGTGTTTTTGCACCACTTTTTGTTTGCATGTGGAGGTGGCTTTTGGCCAGAGGATTATGAGTTTAAGTTTTTGCACAAAAGAGATTATGCTTTTTCCAATATACAAGATAATTTAAACTTCTCTTCTACATATAATAATATAGTTATGAACTCAGATAAAGAGGCAAAAAAAGAGAATCTAAAAGAGTGGCAAAAAGAGTTTGGAAAACAGTACTCCCTAAAACAAATCGAAGAGTTTTTATATGAGGGAAAAAATCTTTCATCGATAAAAAATAAAGAGATAAGAGCTTATATAGATTTTGTAAATTTACAAGCACCTTTTGTAACTTCATGGAGAAACTATTATTTAAAATATGGATATAAGGGCAGAAAATTAAAAGAATCAGATGTTGATTTACTGATAAGTAAAGCTATATCAAATATATCAAGTACAAAGTCAAAATATTTAAAACAAAGATACTTCTTTTTAGCATTAAGACTTGCACATTATTATAATAAAGATAATGCATATTCAATTTATACTGCAAATAAAAAGTTATTGCAAGGAAGTGATTCTATTGTAAAAGATTGGATTCAAGGTTTATATGCTGGGATTTTGATAAAAAATGGTGAAAATGTAAAGGGTGTTTATGAATTCACTAAGTTATTTGATAAGTCTAAGTCAAATTGGTATTTGGCATTTTATAATTTTAAAGCAATTAAAACAGACAAGGATTGGAATGATTTAGTCTCTCTTGCAAAAGATAAAGATGAAAAAATCAAATTTCTTACTCTAAGAGCTTTAGATGCAAATGCAAATATTGTAGAAGAGCTTAAAAATATCGCAAAAATTGATCTTAATTCAAAAAATTATGACCTATTATTATTTAGAGAAGTTTTAAAATCACAAGACTTTTTTAATATTTATCCACAAGATTCATATTATGAAGTTAAACCTAAAAATATAGATAAATATACTCCTTTGGTAAATTATTTACAAACTGTATCAAAAGATAATATGTACACAGTTGATTTAGCTTTGGCATATTTCTCTTTTTATAAAGGAGATATCTCTTCTTCAAAAGATTACTTACAAAAAGCATACAAAGAAGTAAAAGGTGATGATATTCACGAATTAAATGCTTTAGGCTATATCATTTATTTAAACGGCTTAAAAACTATTAATACAGATATTGAAAATAATATTGCAACTAGACTTGATAAACTGATGACTCAAAAGTGTAATAAGGACTCAATATTTAAATATACATTTTACAAAGTTAAAGATTTGTATAAAGAAAAAGGTGATGAGTTTAAATACTTTATTGCTTCAAACTACAGATACCTAAATATCAATAGTATAAATTTAGAAAAATATGAAAAAATAGAAGAGCTAAAAAATAAAAAAGATAAATCTGGCTTAGAAAAATATATGCTAGAAAAGATTATCTTTAAGTATAAAGATTTTGATAAATCTTTACAAAAAGCCTATTTTAGTATTTTGATGAATAACTTAGAATTTGAAAAATTACTTAAAGAATATCCCAATAAGTTAAATTATAAGTTGAGGTTCAATATTTTCAATAACTTAATTGCTGGGAATAATAGAAGAGTATCTCCTACACAGATTACTTTGAAAGAGACTTTGGAAAAAATAATAAAAATCAAAGAGAATTTAAAGAAAAATCCAAATGATGCTATGAGTAATTATTTGTATGCAACTGCCTTGTATAACTTAAGTTATTGGGGAAATTCAAATACTCTTACAACAATATACAGAAGTTCATACTCTTTTAAAGAAAAAGAGTTGGAGTTAAGAAAAATAAACCTCTCAAATAAATATCTTAACAGAGCACTTGAAAACTCTATAAATAAAGAGTTTAAAGCAAAAGTAACATATATGTTAGCAAAAAATGAACTTGCCTTGTATGATATTAAGAATTCTACAAAAAGTGAATATAATCAAGAAATAAGTTATAGAACTGACAATTGGTATTCGTTTGGATATGATTTTAAAAATATTCAAAGATATATGGTAAGTGGATATGGAAAATATTTTGATAAATTAAAAAATGATTTTGATGATACTTCTTATTACCAAGAGCTTATTAAAGAGTGTTCTAATTTACGAAATTATCAAAGCACTTTAAAAAAAGTATATGACAAAGATGCCCTTGGGATTTCACTAACAGATCTTGAAAAAGAATTAAGTACTATGTATAAACAAAAAAAGACTCGTATTGCAAATAAGTATAATACAATCTTTTTTTGGAAGTTGATGGTTCAAGAACCAATCACAAATAAAACAGTTGAAAGCTATAACAATATCGCATATTATTTAGAAAAACTACATAGAGAAGAGTACTCTGTATTATTGTTAGAAAAGATATTAGAAAAATATCCAAATAGAGTTGTGGCTTATTATAATCTTGGTGATGCATATTGGTCACACTGGAAAAAAGACAAAGCTAAAAGTGCTTATAAAAAGTATATTGAACTTATGATAAAAGAGGGAAAAGAGAAGAAAATACCTCAAAAAGTAAAAGATAGAGTAGATATAAAAGATTAATTTTAAATCTACTTATTCTTCTTTTTTATTTTAAAAAGAAGAATACCTTTACCAGCATTTATTCTTAAATCATAGAGAGAATCTTTTTCTACAATAAATAAACTTTTTATAAAAAGTCTTATTTTTATATTTTCATTT
This sequence comes from Arcobacter iocasae, assembly GCF_042214795.1. Taxonomy (GTDB): domain Bacteria; phylum Campylobacterota; class Campylobacteria; order Campylobacterales; family Arcobacteraceae; genus Arcobacter; species Arcobacter iocasae. Next base: position 2,429,372 of record NZ_CP090177.1, read on the forward strand.
TCCATATCAAAAATAGCTTTTTGATAGTTTGTCTTATCTAAATATTCTACTTTATCTTTGCGTAGTTCTTTTACAATAGCTTTTAAATCAAATTTAAAAATTTGCTTTTCTATGTTGATTGTCAATATAGAATTTTGCATAGAATAATTCAAAGACTTTGCTCCAAATTGCATAGATTTCTTAAGGGAATTAAATACTAAATCAGCCACATAATCATAGCCTGTAGAGCTTATAGCAATGTTATTAAGAGAAATATTTTTTAAATATTTTGGTTGTAATAAAGTATATTTGTTTGTATATTGCACATTGATATATTTCAAAGCTTCTTCTTTAGATGATATATTTTTATCAAATAGTTTACTAAGAGCATTTTTACTTATATCTTTATTTACAAGATACTTGATTGTTTCACTAATTGCAATTTTTTGGGATGTGGGAAGCTCTTCTTTCGTAGCTATTACTTTATTATTTATATACATATTATTTTTGATCAATATAGTTTTAAGTCGATTAAGCTGAGAATTTATTGATATATCTTTAGCATTAAATGGACTAATTGATGTAAATAGACTTAGTAAAAAAAGTGAAATAAGTGCATTTTTTATACTAAAATTTTTTTTAATAAGTTCATATAAAAATAAATATGTAAACCAAATACTACACATGATTAATAAATATCTCAATACTGTAAATCCGTATTGTTCTACTCTTGTATAAATTGCTATATTTAAAAAAATGATAGGAACTATCATCAGATAGATGAAATATTTGTTTAAAAAGTTACTTATTTTATTGTGATTGTTTAATCCTACAAGTAAACTTTTTAATAAAATACCAATAGTCAAAAAAAGACATATAATGGTAGATAATTCACCTTTAGGTAACTCTTGTAAAAATATAATCTTTGCAAAATAAATATAAAGAATAGAAGCATAAATCAAAATTATTGGTGATAAGATATTTTTAATAAGTAGCAAAAATGCATTATCATATTTAAAATTTATAGTATTTAAAAAGTCATCTTTTAATATATTAGATAGTGCAAGAAGTGGAAATAAAACAGTGAAAATTGTTATTGCTATATCATAGTGATAAAGTTTATTAAAATGCATATTAAATAGATATATTAGTGTGAAAATTATTGATTCAATTCCTGCAAATAATATGAGTGAGCTAAGTAGGGCAAAACTAATAGTTGAGAGTAATACTAGGTTGAATAATAAAATATCTTCATTGGAAGAATTTCTAAATAAAAAAGGTGCAAAACTTAAAAGTAAAAGAGTGCTAAGGAAAAATATAAATTCTGATTGAGTATATACAAATACACACAAAAATACAGCTAAAAAAGACAATACCCATACAATAGTTTTATATAATATAGATAATCTTTTTTTATAAAAAAATAGATGTATAGAAACTGAAACAATCATCATAAATAATGAATAATAAAATTCAGATGTTAAAGTAGTTCCTTTATGATTACCGTAAATTCCTAAGAATAGAGTAGTTCCCATAAATATAAATATTGAGGGGAACTTTGAAAATATATCCTTAGAGAAGTGATTTTTTAACTTATGTACCAATGCCAACTTATTTTGCCTTTTCTATATTTGCTTTTTCATACCACTGTTTTGCAAGTTCTGAATCGCTTTTTATTGAACCTTTTCCTATTTCATATATTTTTGCTATGTATTTAGCTACATCTTTGTTTTTATCTAGTTCATATGATTTTTTATAATATTCTAAAGCTTTATTCATATCTTTTTTTAGTATTTGTATATAACCTTCTTCATAATATTTAGCCATATAAGCATAACAAACTCCCTCTCCTAAGGCAACACATTTTTTAAAATAGTCAATTGCTATAGCGTGATCTAATGTTTGACGATAGTATATTCCAAGTGTCATATAGGCTAGTGGATAACCCAATTTTGCTGATGCTTTATAATAATACATAGCTTTTCTATTGTCTATTTTACCAAACATTCCTGATTCATACATTTTTGCTATGAAATACTCTTTACCACCTGGTTTTTTGTTTTTTTCAATTTTATCTGCTTGTGCTAAAATAAGACCACTTTTTACATCACCTAGTTTGATGGCTTGATTTAGATAATTTCTAGCAAGTTTATTATCATTGATTTTATTTTGTTCATACAAATCTCTTAGAGTTAAGATATTTTTTTCTTTTATCTCTTTTGTTTCTATTTTTTCTCTTAGTTTTGTATACTCTTTATATAAAATAGGAGATTTACCAATGGCATTTCTTAGTTTAGATATAAGATATGGTTTGTTACTATTTAAGATAATTTTTTGCCATTTTCTATTTACTACTGCCACATCAGGGTCATAATAGCCATATGTATCTCCAGATGAAAATGGACTAGTAGATTTCTTTTTAAAAGGTTTAATTGCCAGTTCTATCATGGCATTTTCGTTGCCTTTTTTTGCCAACTCATTTAATATTTTCATTGCTTTTTCTTTATCTCTATTGTTAAATAAATAATCAGCCAAAGCTCTTTTTGATTCGTTGAGGTTTAAAAGCTTTTTTTCTAAAGCAAGATATGCATCTTTATATTTTACATTTTTTAGATAAATCTCTAAAAGCTCTTTTGTAGCATCATAACTATCTAATAAAGCAGCTTTTTGTAAAAACCCAACTATTAGGTCTTCATTTTGTGTTGTTTTATATGCTTGAATTGCTTCATAAATCTTAGCCTTATTATAATAATATGATATAGCTTTTGTATCATCAAGTTTTGTTACATCTGTATTATCTATTTTTAAAGCTTTTTCATAAAACTTTTTACCTTCATCAGCTTTATATTTTCCATAAAAAAAATCAGCAGTTACTACAAGTAAATTATAATCATCTAAAGCATATATCTCATCTGCTTTTTCTTTGACTTTTTTCATATCATATGTATTATATAAAGTGTCTAATTCTAAAAGCTTATCAAGATTAGGTGCTTTAAAATTTAGTTGTTTTATAAGCTTACTTGTTAGTCTCGCCCTTAGAAGTCTTTCGTATGATGTAGTTTTAGTATCTAATAAATACTTAGTATATAAATCAATTAGTCTTTGTTCTTTCGCACTTTTAATAGCATCATCAAAAAATTTTTTTAATTCTTTGTTATTTGTTACTTCTTCCAGTACTTGCTCAGTTGTTACATATTTATCAATCAACATATATACAGCTTCTTTGTTTCCAAGTTTAATGGCTTTATTTAAAAGTACTATATAATTTTTGATACCATCACTAAACATATCTTGGTATTTACCATAAACATTTGCAAAAGCGATAATATCTTTAGTATCCTTACTTTTTAATACTAAATCATACCATTTTGTATAAAAATCAACTCCCTCTTTTGTTTGAGGAAATAAGTAGATTTTATTTAACTCAAGCATTGCTTGTACATCTTTTTTATTTGCTTTTTTTATGAGTGTTTGTTTACTTTGTACTTGAGAAGCATTAGCATATGTTGTTATTATAAATATATTAATAAGTATAAAAAATAGTATTCTCATTATTTAGCCCCTAGTTTTTTTAGTGTATTTTTTGCCATGTTAATATTTGATTTTCTAAGCCATTGTTTTGCTAATTCTAAATTCTTTTTCACACCAGCTCCGCCTACTAAGTATATTTGACCGATGTTATTAGCTGCATAATCATTTTTATTTATACTATATGCTTTTTTATAGTATTTTATGGCTTCGCTTAGATTTTGTTTTGTATCCAAACCTAAGTGATTGTAATAACCTACATAGAAATAACAACTAGGATTATCAAAAAGAGTGCATCTTTGAGCATATTTCATTGCTTCTTTGTAGTTCTTTTGCTCATGATATATTATTCTTAGTTTATCTATTGCTCTTGAAGATCCTGCCTTAGCTGCTATTTCATAATATTCTATAGCTTTTTTTATATCTTTTGATTTGTAATAAGAATAAGCCAAATCATTTATTGCTGAAATCTTTCCTTCACTTGCCAGTTTTTCAAGTATTTCATTAGATTTTACTTTATCTCTTTTATCATATATATAAAAATTTGCCAAATCATTACTACTTTTTTCATCTCCTAATTTTGAAGCTGTTTCTAGATATTTCTCAGATAGTTTTTTATTCTTTCTTTTATAATAATTAGATAATTCTCTTAGTGTGTAGATATTTTGTTCTTTTATCTCTTTTTCTTCTAATTTTTCTCTTAAATCCTTATATATATCATAGGTAATTATATTGTTTGAGATTGTAGTTCTTAGTTTAGATATCAAATAAGGTTTATTATCATTTATAATAAATTCTTGCCATTTTAGAGCTCCTTTTGAATCATCAAGTAAATAGTTAGTATTTTTTGGTATTGGCTTTGCGACTATTTTTATATTTGGATCTTCATAGACTTTTTTTGTTGCATCACTTAGAATTCCCAAAATTCTTTCTTCTGAATCAGTAAGTTTTTCCTTTGAATCTCTTTTAATATCGTATCTAAATCCATTTCTTGGTTTCGTTGCTAGAGTTGCTATTGCATCAGCATTTCCTTGTTTTGCTAACTCTTCTAAAAGTTGAATTCCTTTTGTTTTATTTATATACTCATAAAAAAAATCTGCTAGTGCTCTTTTTGATTCATTTAGTTTTAATGCTTTTTTCTCAAAAGCTAAATAGTCATCTAGATATTTTTTATCTTTTAGATATTTTTTTAAAAGATATCTTGTGGCAAGATAGTTATCTTTTAAAGCAGCCTTTTTTAAATTTTTTATATCCATAGTGCTGTATTCATTCGATTTTTTGATAACTATATCTTTTGGGTTTACTTTTTTAACTATTCTTTCATAGAACTTCTTTGGTTTTTCATAATTGTCAACTACACGGCTAAAGTCCATATCATTTTTATATTGATTAACTAAAATAATTGCCGCATTTTTATTGCCAAGTTTATCAGCTGCTTCTAAAAGGTCTATATATTTTAACTCACCATTTATAAACATACTTTTGTATTCGTTATATACTTTTGCAAAGCTCAGTAGATCTTTTGACTTATTATTTTTTAATACAAGGTTATACCACTTTTTATAAAACTCAAAACCCTCTTTTGTTTGAGGGAATAAATATATTTTATTAAGCTCAATCATAGCTTGGATATTTCCCTTATTTGCTTTTTTGATAAGTGCTTCTTTACTTGATATTTCTGAAGCATTTGTATAAGTTGTAAATATAAATAGATTAATTAATATAAATAAAATTATTTTCATTTCTTATTTTCCATTTTTTTTAGTGTTTTTTTTACTACTTTCATTGAGTAAGTCTTCATATGTCTGTACTTTTTTTGGTACAACTTTTTTATACCAATTCTTACCTTCTTTTTCATTTTGATAGATATCTTCAAGAGCAGAATATGCTCCTGAACTTCCTAATTCAGAAGCTTTTTTATAGTATTTTATCGCCTTTTTTTTGTCTCTTTTTACGATTTTCCCAATTTTATAAGTTCCGCCTAATCTATAAAGTAAGTTTGCATTTTTATCTTCTATTGCTTTATTGATATAAATTTCGCCTTGTTCTTGATTATAAGTAGGACAATCAGGACAAATGTAATAAACAATAATATCTTCTAAAGCACTTTTATCACCATTTTCATATGCTTTTTTATAGTAGTATAAAGATTTATTTACATCTTCTTTTGTATTACCTGATGGTGCATAACTATATGCAGTTCCCAACTCTTTATAAGCTTTTATATCGCCTTGTTTTATGAGTTCATTGTATATTGCTATTCTTTTTTTAGATTCTTTCTTATCGTAGTAGTTATACTTATTTGCAAGAAGATATTTACTTTCAACATCGCCAAATGAAGCAGCTTTTTGTAAATAAGGTATTGCCTCATCTTTTTCGATATTAGTGCTAAATTTTGTATTTTTGGCTAACTCTTTGAGTACAGTGATATTATTGTTTTCAATTTGTTTTTGAATGATTTTGTTTTTAAACTCAATATCTTCTCTATAAACAAGATATGGTTTTAACATCTCTTTTAAATAGACTTGATCACTATTTAAAACAAAGTTTTTCCACTTATCGATGAGGGCATCTTTTTCAGGATTAAACTCTTTACTTTTATAACTTCGTGCTAAACTTATAATAGCTTGGCTATTATTTTTTTGTGCTAGTTCATTTAAAAGTGTATCACCTTCAGTGATTCGATTTTGTTTATAGTAAAAGTCTGCCAATGCTCTTTTTGATTCATTTAGCTTTAGAATTTTTTGTTTTAAATCAAAATATGCTTGAGTATTTTTTTCTTTTACAAAGATTTCCAATAGTTGTTCTGTTGCTTTATAATTATCTAACAAAGCAGCTTTTGTAAGATGAAATATGATTTGTTCTTTGTATTTATGTTTTGAGGTATCAATTATTTTATACTCATTTGCTAAGTTAAAATGTGCAAGGGAATCTTTATCATTTAGTTTTACAGCTTTTTCAAGGTATGCTTTTGCTCTGTACCATCTTGCATCATCAAATAGTACATTTGCCATACCTGATATAAGTTTTGGATCATTTGAATTTATTGTATCTTTTATTATCTCATTGTATTCAAGACCTTTTTCTCTTGGATGTAAATATATAAGATGTGTATAAAAAAGCTTATCATTTAGTGATAATGAATTAAAATACTCTTTATTAGTCTTTGTGATTACTTTTTCTATCTTCTTTGCTTCATCTTTTTGACGAGTAAATAGATATATATTATGAAGTGTTATGAGTTTATCTTGATTCTTTTCTTTTATGATTTTTTCTGATATTTTTTTGAGTTTGTCATATTGCTTGTTTCGAATAAGATGAGAAGACAATTTGTATAAAGCTTTTTGACTTCCTAAATCTACAGCAGCTTCTAATATTTTTTCATATTTTTCATCTGCGTTTATAAACATCTTTTCATATTTAGTAAAGATAGGATAAAACTCCATAATATCTTCAGTATTATTACTTTTTAAAACAAGAGGGTACCATTTATTGTATAACTCTAAGCCTTCTTTAGTCTCAGGAAATAAATAGACTCTATTTAACTCTATCATAGCTTTTATATCACCTTTATTTGCCTTTGATATAAGAGTATTCTTTTGCGTTGTTGGTATGATTGTAGAGTTAGTTTCAAGATTATTATTTGCACAACTTGCGAATAATAATACTATTAAGAATAAACTTATAACTTTTATTTTATTCATTATTTTCCTTCATCTCTTGAAGCACTTTATTTGCTTCTTTTGTATTTGCTTTTTTTAACCAATATTTCGCAAGTGTTAGGTCTTTTTTTACTTCACCTTCTCCATCTTTATAGATAAGACCTATATTATAAGCAGCTGTTTCTTCATTTGCTAAATTATATGATTGGGTGAAGTAATAAATAGCTTTTTTCACATCTTTTTTCACACCATTTCCTGTAGTATAAAGCCAACCTAGATTAAAGTTATATTTAACTATACCTTCATCTACTAATTTTTGGGCATAGAATTTAGCTTTTTTATAATCAATTAGTTCCTTAGTACTTTTACAACTTTCACACATAAAAATACGAGCTAATGTTTCTGTAGAACTTCTATCTCCTAAAGAAGAGGCTATTTCATAATATTTTACTGCTTTTGTTTTATCTTTTGAAGTTAAATCATAATGTAAGGCTGTTTTAATTGCAGCAGTTCTATCTCCTTTTATTGCTAAGTCTTCTAAGGTTTTTATAGCAAAAAGAATGTCTTCTTTTGTCTTTTTTTGTCGATATACTTTTATAAGCTCATAAGTACTACTTACATCACCAAAACTCACGGCTTTTTGTAAGTACTCAATCGCTTTTGTTGGATTAGAGTTTTTCGAATCTCTATATAATCTTCTAAGAGTAAAAATATTGTCATTTTTTAAATCAATATTTGTAATAGCATCTTTTACTTTATCTAATGATTTACTATCTTTGTATTTATAAGAAAATAGAACTTTTTTAAATCTTTTTTGTAAAGCTAGGTTATTACTATTTAAAATATACTCTTGCCATTTTTTTGTATCTTCATCTCTTTTGAGGTCTGGTTGATAGGTATAAGGAACTCTTGTAGCTAAATGAACTATTGACTCTTCATCTCCATTCATCGCAGCTTTTGTATAGTAGTTTTCGATTTTATCATCAGGAGTAAAAAAACTTCCACTTGATGAGTTTGCCAATATTCTATTTCCTTGAGTTGTTTTACTTAACTTCTCAATCAAAAGTTCATAATCATTTTTAAAATATTTTTCTTTTGAATATACTTTTAATAATTTGCCATATGCTTCACTTTGTCCATATTTAATTGCTTCTTTTAGATTTGAAATTATCTCTTCTTGATAATCTTTATACTTCTCATCTTTTCCACTTAAAACTCTATGTTGAGAAGCCATTTTGTCATATAAATTTGCATATTCTAAATATGTATCTGCATCATCATTTTTAAGAGAAATTGCTTTTTTGAAAAATAGTTTTGATTTTTCATACTCTCTTCTAATTTTCAAAATATTAGCTGTTGTAACAATTTTTTCATATTCATTAGATGCTAAGATATCATTAATTATTTTACTTACTTCCTCTTTTTTTAAGTTACGGAAATTTTTAAATCTCAAGAATTTTTTAGTAACAGGTATTGAATAACCTTTTTGTACTATTATAGTCTCTATTTTTTTTACATCTTTTTCTTTATTCATATTTAAATACAAATCATAAATCTTTGTCAAATCTTCTTTTGAAGCATTTAATAAAATTTTTGATTGGGTATCTTTTATCTTTTTATGGTCATAATCATATAGATATATTTGTAAAAGTTTAAATAAAGGCTTCTTGAACTTTTCATTTGCTGCTGCTTCTAAAAGGGCTACATACTTTTCTTTTCCACTTATAAACATATCTTTGTATTCATAAAAAACTTCTGCAAAAGCCATAATATCGCTTGAATTTTTACTTTGTAAGACAAGTGGGTACCAGTTATTATAATAGTCAAATCCCTCTTTTGTTTCTGGGAAAACAAATTTCTTATTTAATTCAATCATTGCTTTAATATCACCCTTATTTGCTTGTGATATTAGTTCTTTTTTGTTTGATTTTATACTTAATTGTGTTTTAGCCAAGGGTAATTTATTTGAACACCCAGTTAAAGTAAGTAAAATAATAGTAATTGAAAATAATAATAATTTCATTGTTTTCCTTTGTTAATATAAATCTGCTGATATTATTATAATTGTTCTTAGAAAAATATTTTGAATGACTTTTTTGGATAAAGAATAGTAAAATTCGCACTTTATAATAATGATTTTACTTTTATTTTTTAATTAAAAAAAATTATTTTTTTCTACTCTTGTGTTTATTCAAGTGTTTCTTACTTTATTATATAGTTTAAGAAGTATCATAAAATTACCCCATTACTTTATAGGGAACAAAACTTATAAAATAAGTCTTTTTTCTTATACTCTTATTTCTTGGATTGACTTATAATCTTCATAAATAAAATAAAGGATTATTATGAAATCAGATAGATATAAAAGAGGTTGGGAGAAGTTAAAAGAAGTAGATGGTAGTGCAGGGGAAAAAGTAATTGAGTCATTAAAAGATATTGCCCCAGAATTTGCAGATTTGCTTATTGAGTTTCCTTTTGGAGATATTTACACAAGAGAAAATCTCGATTTAAAATCAAGAGAAATCGCAACAATAGCAGCACTTACAGTTATGGGAAATGCATCAGCACAGTTAAAAGTGCATATTCATGCAGGACTAAATGTAGGGTGTAGTAAAGAAGAGATTGTAGAAGTAATTATGCAAATGGCAGTTTATGGAGGTTTTCCTTGTGCTTTAAATGGCCTGTTTGCTGCAAAAGAGGTATTTAATGAAAATTGATATTAAAATAAGAGTAAATATTTTTATGCAAATAAAAGTATAATTAATCATGATTATTACCTTACCCAATTATATTTTTGAAAATAGAGATTTATATCAAATAATACATGATGATAGTGTTATAGTAGCAAAGTCATCGATATATAAGAAAGATAAAATCTCTCTAAGAAATAGTATGCACTTAGCTATTTTATTAGTAAGTGGAGGGAAAACCTTACATCTTAAAGATGATGATATAAGTATAGATACTAGCGATATACTTTTTTTATCTCAAGGCAATTATTTTATGGGTGAAATTCTTGGAGATAGAAATAACTTTGAAGCTATATTGATATATTTTGATGATGAATATGTTTTTAATTTTATAAAAAGATACAATATTACTATTGATACAATTACCCAAAATGGAATTTTATCTTTTAAAAGAGATGAATTTATAAATACTTGTGTTCAAACAATAAATCAATATTTTTTAACAAATATAAAAAATAGTCTTGACTTAGTAAAGTTAAAACTTGATGAAATCTTTTTATATTCACTTTCAAAAGATAAAGAAAAGTTTTCTGCTTTTTTAAATAAAATAGTACAAACTAAATCTTCACGAATAAAATATATCTTAGAAGAGAACCTTGATATCATAAACAATATTGATGATATGTGTAAACTTACAAGGCTTAACTCAAAAGCCTTAAGAAAAGAGATGATTAGACTTTATAATCAAAATCCCAAAGAGTGGTTAGATGAAAGAAGGCTATCTTTTGCTGTTACGCTACTTAAAAATACTCAAAAAAGTGTATCACAGATAGCAACTTCATGTGGATATTCTAGTGTCTCTTGGTTTATTATACAATTTAAAAAATATTATAAAACTACCCCTTTACTTTATAGGGAACAAAACTTATAACATAATCCTCTTTTCTTATACTCTCAATTCTCAAATTTATTTATAATGCTCAAAATTAAAAAAGGGGCTTTTTTGAATAAAGAAGAGAATAAAACAATATATATTGTTGGTATGATAGTATCAATGCTACTTTGGGGCATTGCCTGGACATCAGGAAAAGCAGCAGTGGAACACTCTAATGCACAAGTTGCATCATTTTGGAGATATACTATAGCTTTTGTAGGGATGATTCCTGTTATATTTTATATGAAAAAATCACTAAAAACTGATATTATTGGATATATTTATATGATTTTAGGTGGGCTATTAAGTGCATTATTTAGTTATCTATTTTTTGCAGGACTTTCTCATGGAGATGCAGGATATGGAGGGACTATGTTTACTTCACTTGTTCCTTTGATTACATATTTTTTATCAATGATAATATTTAAGACAAAAGTATCACCAATACAGATGATAGCTTTAGGTATTGGAATATTTGGCGCAATAGTTTTACTAAAAATTCCCATGGAAGGTTTAGGGTTCTTAAATCTACATAGTATATATTTTTTAGTTTGTGCACTTGTTTGGGCATTAGTTACAATCATAACCCAAAAAGTTTCAAAACGAGTTGACCCAATGTTTTATACTTTGGTACTTTTTGGAGTAACTGCATTTACAAATATGCTATTTGCATTGCCTTATCATCCTTTTGAAATAGCTTTGTATGACTCAGTATTTTGGTTGAATATTATTTTTATTGGGCTTTTATCTGGAACATTCGCTATGACTGTATTTTTTGTAAGTGCTAGTAAAATAGGAGCACATAATACAGCTGTATTTATGTTTATTGTTCCCCTTGGTGCAATAGTTTCAAGTTATTTTGCATATGGAGAGAAGATTGCATCTTCTACGATAATAGGATGTTTATTATCTTTAGTGGCTGTTATTTTATTTAACAAAAAGTATTCATTTAGAAAGGCTAAGATAATACAGGCTTAAGTCAATTAGTATTGAGTTTATATCTATTTTTAGTATAATGCATTCCATGGAAAATATAGAAGAATTTTATAAAAGAACAAATTATCCTTTGCCAAAAGATTTAAATGATGGCATTGGACATTTTAATGTATTTCAAAGAACGGCTTGTATTAATATTCCCTACAGTAGAAAAAGTTATTTTAAAATAACTCTTTTAAAAGGTCCAAATAAAGTTCATTATGCAGATAAAACTCTTGAAAGTCAAGATTATGCTTTGATGTTTTCTGATCCATTGGTTCCTTATAGTTGGGACTCAATGGATGGGAAAAAAGATGGATATTTTTGTATTTTTACAGAAGAGTTCTTTTATCAATTTGCAGCGATTAGAAATTACCCTGTATTTAAGATAGATGGTAATAAACTTTTTTTACTAGATGAACCTGCGTTAAAAGAAGTTGAAAGAATATATGAAAAAATGTTTGAAGAAAAAGCATCCCAATATGATTTCAAAGATGATATATTGAGAAACTTAACTTTAGAGCTTATTCATTTGGCTATGAAAATGCAAGTAGCTAAAAGTGTACAAAATAGTTCTAAAGACAAAAAGACTAAAATCTCTTCACTATTTACTGAGTTATTAAATAGACAGTTTCCTATAAATTTGCCCTACGAAAGATTGGATTTAAAAGCACCAAGTGATTATGCAAAATCTCTTAATATTCATACCAATCATTTAAATAGAACTTTAAAAGAAGTGACTTCTAAAACTACCACAGAACTAATAGCTATAAGAATTTTAGAAGAGGCAAAAATCTTACTTAAACATACAAATTGGAATATCAATGAGATCTCTTATTCTTTGGGATATGAAGACTCAGCTCATTTTATAAACTTTTTCAAAAAAAGACTCAATCAAACACCTCATTCTTATAGAACTTTACAAAATGTTTGAATTGGGCAATTTTTAGCTTGAAATTGGCATCATCAAAGCTTTTATTACTTGATACAATTTTCTATATACAATATAAAGGTGGTAAAAAACAATGATTACTAAAAAACAAATCTTTGTGATGTCAGCAACTGCAGGAATTAGTGTCGCAAATATCTATTATAATCAACCAATTTTAAATGATATTGCAAAAGACTTAAATGTAAGTCATTTAGCAGTAGGAAATCTACCTACATTTTCTCAAGTTGGGTATGGGTTGGGTCTATTTTTTGTAAGTCCACTTGGTGATAAGATGGATAGAAAAAAACTAATTATTATTTTACATGTTTTATTAGGTCTATCTTTACTTGGACTTTCATTTATAAGTAATATTTTTGTTTTATATATTTTAAGTCTTATGGCTGGATTATTTGCAGTTTCTGCACAAGTTGTTATTCCAATGGCAGCAGCTATGAGTGGAAAAGATAAGGGTAGAGTTGTAGGAACTATATTTAGTGGATTATTAACTGGAATATTATTAGCAAGAACTTTAAGTGGATATATTACTGATTGGTTTGATAATTGGCATGTGATATTTGGTTTTTCTGCTCTTTTGGTATTTGCAACGATATTTTTTATCTCAAAGACTTTGCCAAACATGGAACCGCACTTTGAAAATAGTTATTTTTCACTTTTAAAATCATCAATTTATCAGTTAAAAAGATTTTCACTTCTTAGAAGAAATACTTTATTGATTGCAACTACATTTGGTATTTTTTGTTCTTTTTGGACAACTTTGACTTTTAAATTAAGCCAAGCTCCTTTTAATTATGATAGTGATGTTATTGGACTATTTGGAGTATTAGCAGTAGCGGGTGCAATGTTAGCTCCATATATTGGAAGACTATCAGATAAAATAAATGCAAATGGAATTAAACTAATTTCAGTCTTGATGATAATACTTAGTGTACTTCTAATTAAAGTGTTTGATACAAATTTATATGCTTTTATTGCAGCTACTTTACTTTTAGATATAGGTGTTCAAGCAATTCAAATCAATAACTTATCACAAATTTATGGTTTAGATGAAAAAGCACACAGTAGAATAAATACCGCATATATGTCTTCAATGTTTGTGGGTGGTTCAATTGGAACTTTTATTGGAGTACTATGTTGGGAAAAAGGTGGTTGGGATCTTGTAACTTTGCAATTATTAACTCTTGCAATTATCTCTTTAGGGATAATTACATATAGTTATATAAATAAAAATGTAGTAATAACTGTTAATTAATAAAGGATAAAAATGTTTATAATAAATCTAACTTATATAAAACCACTAGATGAAGTAGATACTCATCTTGAATCCCATATAAAATATTTAAAAGAGCAATATAAAGAAGGAAATTTTATAGCTTCAGGAAGAAAAATTCCAAGAAATGGTGGAGTGATACTTTCAAAACTTGATTCAAAAGAGAAGTTACTAGAAGTTCTATCCCAAGATCCATTTAAACTTGTAAATGTCGCAAATTATGAAATAATAGAGTTTGTTCCAAGTATGACATTAGATGAATTTGAAAATTTGAAAGAAAATGTAAATGAATAATATTAGCATTTTAGGTAGTGGTTGGTTAGGTTTTCCATTAGCCCAAGTATTATCAGAAGAATTTTCTGTAAAATTATCTACAAGTACAAATGAAAAAATTGATAGATTAAGAGGTGAAAATATCACTCCATTTATTGTGGATACTACTAATTTAAATGATGAGGTTGATAAGTTTTTATGTTCAGATATTTTGATTATAAATATACCTTCAAAAAATATTGATGGATTTAAAGAGTTGATAAAACATATACTCAATTCAAATATCAAAAAAATTGTTTTTATTAGTTCAATTTCAGTATTAAAAGATGAAACAAGTCCTTTACTTGAAATAGAAAGATTATTTAAAAATACAAATCTTAAAATAACAATTTTAAGATTTGCAGGACTTATAGGATATGGAAGAAATCCTGCAAAGTTTTTCCCAAAGGGCAAAGCAGTAAAAGATGCAAATGCACCTGTAAATATGATACATAGAGATGATTGTATAAACATAATACAAGAAGTAATCAATCAAGATATTTTTGATGAAACTTTTAATTGCTCTGCTCCTTCTCATCCCACAAAAAAAGAGTTTTATACCTATTGTGCGGAAGTGTCAAATTTACCTATTCCAACTTTTGATTTAGAAGAAAATAGTAATCCTCAAAAAATAGTGGAAAGTAATATTTTTATATCAAAATTGAACTATAAATTTATTCATGAAGATTTGATGAAAATAGTATTTTAAATAAGAAAAGTATAAAAGGAAAAATTATCTTGACATATGTAGTACCCAATTATTTTATTGATAATCGCTATGAAAATCTTTTAAAAATAGATAATTTATTGTGTTTAAATTATATTACTAAAACAAAAGATAACACAGTAAATGCAAGAACAACTATGCACAGTATGGGTATTTTACTTGAAGGTTCTAAAGTAATTCATCTAAGTAATGAAGATATAAATATCAATAAAGCTGAAATCTTTTTTTTAACACAAAATAATTACTATATAAGTGAAAGAGCCCTTAAAGATTCTAAATATAAGTCATTATTAGTATATTTTGATGATAAGTTTATTTTTGATTTTATAAATAAGTATAATATTAAAATTAGGTCTAAAGAAGAACAAAGTATTGTTAAAGCAAGTTATCATAGTGATATATTATTTGAAAATAGTGTACAAACTTTTCAAGAGTATCTAAAAATAAAGTTTGATGAAAATCTTTTAAAACTTAAAATAGAAGAGATATTTTTACAAGCTATACGATTAAAAGAAAATGAAATGCACTGTTTTTTTAACTCTATTCTTTCAACAAGTCAAGATAGAATCAACTATATTTTAGAATCAAACATCGACCTTATTCAAAGCCTTGATGATATGTGTAAAATCACAAGATTATCAGAAAATAAGATAAGAAGATATATCAAAAAAGAGTTTGGCCAAACTCCAAAAATATGGCTTGATACTAAAAGATTAGAAAAAGCAGTTTTACTTTTAAATAATACAAACAAAAGCATTACTGATATTTCTACAACTTGTGGTTATTCTACAGTTTCATGGTTTATTTCTCAGTTTAAAAAATATTAT
Source organism: Arcobacter iocasae (assembly GCF_042214795.1). GTDB lineage: Bacteria > Campylobacterota > Campylobacteria > Campylobacterales > Arcobacteraceae > Arcobacter > Arcobacter iocasae. The sequence goes on from NZ_CP090177.1 coordinate 2,445,225, forward strand.
AAGCAAACACCTAAAGAATTCCGACATAAAATCTAAGATTTCTTGTACATAAAGATTTCTATTCTTTGTAAAATATTCATAAATTTACAAAAGGAAATATATGAAAGAATCAAACAGTTGGAATGCAAACAAATACAAAAAACACGCAAACTTTGTATCAGATTTAGCTTTACCCGTAGTTGCATTACTAAATCCAAAAGAGGGTGAAAAGATTTTGGACTTAGGTTGTGGCGAGGGAACTTTGGCTTTAGAGATAAAAAAGCTTGGAGCGGATGTTATAGGTGTAGATTTAAGTGAAAATATGGTTGAAAAAACAAAATCAAAAGGAATAGAGGCAAGTGTAAAAAGTGCTACAAATTTAGATTTTGAAAACCAATTTGATGCAGTTTTTTCAAATGCAGTATTACATTGGGTAAAAAATAGTGAACTTGCAATTCAAAAGATACACAAAGCTTTAAAAAAAGAGGGTAGGTTTGTAGCGGAATTTGGAGGATATGGAAATATCAAAAATCTAACTGATGCCATGCAAGAGGTTTTTGATAATCATACTTCTTGGGGAGATTTTAATAACCCTTGGGTATTTTTAAGTGATGTAGAGTATAAAAAACTTTTAGAAAACAATGGCTTCAAAGTTGAATATATAGAACTAATACCAAGACCAACTCCAATAGATGATATCACAAATTGGTTAGATGTTTTTGCCAATGGAATAACTGAAAATTTAACTCATGAACAGAAAATAACATTTAAAAAAGAAGTAAAAGAGATATTAAAACCAAAACAATATAATGAAATAGATGGTTGGAGTGCTGATTATGTAAGGTTAAGAGTTAAGGCTATTAAGAAGTAAATAGTAATATTTACTTCTAATAAGTTAATATTAGTTTTAATTGATTTGTTCTTTGTTTACTTAGATATGCATCCCAATCTTTATTTTTAGAAGAAGGATTTAAGGCTAAAAACAGTTTAGTATTAGCATCTCTATATTTTATCCAAAGCCTTTGAACTGTTTTAATATTATCAAAGGTTATTGGATATGACATAGTATATTCAATACTTGATATTTTAAGTTTTTTTAGAACATTTTTGTATGTTGCATTTAGTTCTTTATCATAATGTTCTAAAGAATATTTGGATTTTGGAACAAAGCCTTTTTTTACTTTTTTTAGTAGTTTTAAATATTCATTCTTTTGTTTACTTTCTGAATTTATTAAAAAACTGGCTCTGCCTGAGCCTCCATGTCCTTCTTCTAAAATAGCCTTTTTTTCAATAAATTCATTGGTATATTTTAAAGCATCATCAAGAAAGATTTGATTTGCTTTTGTTAGTGTATCTTTGAATTGTTTTATCTCATTTTCTCTTTTTATCTTTCGTTTTTCTTCAGCTTTGTTTGCACAATATCCCATGCCCATACCACTTGTAATAAACTCACATAAGTTAAATTTAGTAATACCATTTTGCCAGTTTTTATATGTGGCTTTTACTGCTTCTTCGTATTCTGCTGGGACATTTCCTCCTCTTACAACTAAATCAAAAACTAACTTTGGATTTGCTTTTCCAAATCTACCATTTCTTGATGCTTCTTGGGCTAATTCCCATATAAAATAAGGTGATGAGTTTGTATCTTTTATGTTGTATTTTTCTATAAATGATTTTGCATCAAAGTCATTGGATTTAATTGCTAGTTTCATAGTCTCTAATTTATTTTTTTCATCATATAATTTTATCTTTGGATTGCTTTTTTTAGCTTGATTATAAACTTCTAAAGCTTTTTTTGGATTTGCAAGTTCTAAACTATTCGCTCTAAAAAGTAAGTCATCTAAAGCATAAGCTAATGCTTTTTCATGACCTCTTATTGCAGCTTGCGTATAGTGATAAATTGATTGTTCTTTTGTAAGTACATATTTATAAGCCAATGCAAAATGAGCTTGAGCATCTCCTTGTTTTGCTGCTTGTTCATATAACTTTTTTGCTTGTGTTGTTTTCCCTATTTCATAAAGTTTATCTGCTTTTGATACTAGGGCTATTTCATCTTTTGCAAAACAAAAGTTTAATGAGAAAAATATTAGGATAAATAGGATTAAGAGTTTCATTATAATTATTCTTTTTAATAATTATATAGTAAGTTTATTAAATACAAAATGATTTACTGATTGCAATAAAAAATACTAAAAAGTAAAAAAATATTTACTATTTCTTAAAAAATTTAGTAATTTCTTTACTTAATTATATATAAAGAAAAAAAAGTAATTCTAATGATTATTTAAGTAAAATAAAATATAAATATAATTAGTCATTTTAAAGAATACAGTTGTATTGGGAGGATTATGGATAAGTATAAAAAAGGTGAATATGAGTTAGATAAACTAATTGATATTGATTCTTTTAAAGAAATTTTAGATAATTTTTTTAAAGCAACAGGAATACCAAATGGACTTGTTGATAATAATGGAAAAATTATTACTCAATCTGGTTGGAGTGATGCTTGTAATAATTTTCATAGAAAATATACTAATTCTAGTAAGTTTTGTGAAGAAAGTAATATATCGTTAATGCAAAGTTTAGCAAAAAAATCTATTTCTAAAAAGAAGTGTAAAAATGGACTGATAGATTATGCAACACCTATTGTTGTAGATAAGCAAGTTATTGCAATGCTATTTTTGGGTCAAGTTTTATGTGAGTCTCCAAATTTAGACTATTTTGCTTCACAAGCAGAAAAATACAATTATGATAAAACTAGTTATCTTGATGCTATAAAAAAAGTAGCAATAGTGACAGATGAAAAAATGAAATCTTTGATGCTTTGTATTGTACAGATAATTGATGTCTTAGTATCTGGAAGTTTGTCAAAACAAAGGGAAGATAAATTAGAACAAAATCTAAAAAAGACCAATGAACAAAGTGTTGAATTAAAAGATATTTTAGATTTTTCTCCTTTAGGGATTGGATGGACAAATAAAAATGGCGAAATCGAGTATGTAAATCACAAATTTACAGAACTTTTTGGATATACCATTGAAGATTTACCAACATTAAAAGTCTGGTTTAGAAAGGCTTTCCCAAATAAACAATATAGGGAAAATTTTATTATTCCTTGGAATAATAAAGTTATAAATTCATTTAAAGAAAGAAAACAACCACCAGAATTAGAAGCAAGTATTACATGTAAAGATGGTACTAATCGTAGAACATTAATTAGATTGTCATGGGTTGGAGAAAAAAGATTAAGTAACTTTAGTGATATTACAAGTCATTGGAAAAATGAACTTCGAAATCGTAGTCATGATAATATGTTAGAAATGGTAGCAAGAGGTACTTCACTGGATGATATTTTAAATATCATTATTAAAACAATTGAAGTAGAGGATAATAGTTCTTTTTGTAGTATTTTATTATTAAGTGAAGATGAAAAACATTTAGTTATGGGTGCTGCTCCTTCTTTGCCTAGTTTTTATAATGATGCAATTAATGGAGTTGAAATAGGAATTGGCGTAGGTTCTTGTGGAACTGCAGCATATCTTAAAGAGCGTGTTATTGTTGAAAATATAATGGAACATGAATATTGGAAAGATTATTTAGAATTAGCAATGAAAGCTAATTTAAAATCTTGCTGGTCAGAACCAATTATTTCATCTGATGGTAAAATTTTAGGAACTTTTGCAATTTATCATCAAAATCCAAGAGTTCCTAAAAAAGAAGATTTTGATCGTATAAATTTTGCCACAAATTTAGCTTCTATTGCAATTGAAAATAGAAAAGTTAGGAAGGAGTTGGAATATAGAGCTTATTTTGACTTTTTGACAGCTTTACCAAATAGAAGATATTTTATAGAACAATCAGAATTAGAAATATCTAGAAAACTTAGATATGGTGGTAGTTTATCTTTGATTATGTTTGATATTGATCATTTTAAAATATTAAATGATAATTACGGACATAAAACAGGTGATTTAGTACTACAAAAAATAGCGGATATTACTCGTAGTGTCTTACGAGATATTGATATAATAGGTCGTATTGGAGGAGAAGAATTTGCAATTTTATTACCTCAAACAGATATAAATGAAGCTAAAAATGTAGCTGAGCGTTTGCGTCTTGAAATTTCAAAGGGAATAGTAAAAACCAATAAAGAAGAAGTTACTAATTTCACTGCTTCTTTTGGAATTGTGTTAGATACAAAGAATAAAAATATAGATGAGTTATTAATTTCAGCAGATACTGCTTTATATGAAGCAAAAAATAGTGGGCGAAATAAAGTGTGTACCTTTAATGAATAAATTAATAATAAAATCGCTTCTTGAGTTTATATTTTTTTTAGCTAAGATTATTATATAAAAACATTAGGAAATAATATGAAAAGTTTACACTTAATTGTATTTATATTATTTATTCTATTATTTACTGCTTGCGATGATAAGAAAAAAAAATCTAATGAAATATCAAAATATAAAGATATAACTATTATAACTATTGCTCCTAACTTTGACAAGGCTATTACTGGTCCTATAAGAAAAGAGATTAAAGAGTTTGAAGATAGAACAGGTGTAAAAGTAAGAGTTGTATCTCCTAGCTGGGATGATATGATTGGAAAAATAAAAGAGTCATTTACTGATAAAAAAATAAATTATGATGTGTTTGTTGTTTTTTCATCATGGGGTGGTTCTTTATTAGCAGATGGACATGCAGCAGAAATTCCTAACTGGGTCAAAAAAGAGATAGATTGGGAAGATATTTTGCCTATTTATAAAAATCAAGTACTCTCTTGGAATAAAAAATACTATTTTCTTCCCTATGATGGAGATTGTATTAATTTATATTATAGAAAAGATATTTTTGAAAATAAAGAGTATAAGAATAGATTCAAAAATGAGTTTGGATATGATTTAGCTGTCCCAAAAACTTGGGCGGAGTATAAAGATATAGCCCAATTTTTTAATGCTTGGGATTGGGATAATGATGGTAAAATAGAGTATGGTTTTGCAGAAAGTAGAAAAAAAGGTTATGGAACGATGTTTGAGTTTTTTGCAAAAGCCGCTGCTTATGCAAAATATCCAGATAAAAAAGAGTTTTATTTTGATTCAAATATGAATCCTAAGATAAATAATCCAGCTTTTCTAAAAGCACTAACCCAATATATAAATATTATGAAATATGCTCCTCCTCAAGTTGCAAATTTTGAACCAGCAAATGTAAGACAAAGCTTTATTGGAGGAGATGTTGCTATGATTTTAGATTGGGCAGATGCAGGTGCTATGGCTCAAAACTCAAAAGAAAGTATTGTCAAAAATAAAGTTGGATATGCAAAACTTCCAGGTTCAAATAGTGTGTATAACAGTGATACAATGAGTTGGAAGGTAAGATATAATAGTCCTTCTTCTATAAGTGGAAATTGGGTATTGGTTGTTAATAAAAATGCTGTCAATAAAGAAGCCGCATTTAAATTTGCTTCATATATGACATCTAAAAAAATGACATCTAAATATGTACCTATAGGTTGGAGTGGTATAAATCCTTCTAGATATTCACATCTTGAGACGACTAATTTAGAACTTTGGGAAAAAAATAACTTTTCAAAAGAATCTGCAAAAGAGTATTTAAATGTTATTTCTGAGTCTTTAACTAATAAAAACTCAGTAGCAGATATTAGAATTCCTGGAGCAGATTTATACTATGATGTTTTTGATAAGTATTTAAATAAAGCAATTAAAAGAGAATTGTCTCCAAAAGAAGCACTTGATTTGACAGCTAATGAGTGGAATAAAATTACGCAAAAACTTGGACTTGATAAACAAATAAAACTTTATAAGGAATCTTTAAATGAGTGAATTAAAGATAAGAGACATTAGTCTTTATAGTTTTATAGTACTTATTGTTGGGTTACTTTTAACTAGTACTGTATTATTTATCTCTTTGAATAAGATTAAACTATTAAATGAACAATTATCTGTAATTTCAAAAGCAAAAAATAGTTTTTTGGAAGCTAAGATAAATAGTGAGAATCTTTTGATAACAAAAGATTTAGCTGAGACTATAAAGGTATGGTCTACTTCTATTGAAAATTTTGATAGGGACTTTAAAAGTTTATCTCCTTTACAAAAGAAAAGATTTGATAATTTGTGGTATGTAAGTAAAAAAGAGATAAAAGAGATTATAACTATTTTAAATAATAAAATTTTAGAACCTCATAATTTGCATCAAAAATCTCTTCTTATGTTAAAAGGCGAAATGTTTGCTTTAAAAGATAGAAATGAAATGTTTTTAGTTATAGATTCTTTAACAAAAAAAATGGAGTTTTTATTTCAATATGAGAGATTTATTTTAGAAGAGTTTAAACAAATTGATCAAAAGGATAAGGCTTACATATCTAAGCAGATAACTCTTACGACATATTATTCAATACTCTTTATAGTTTTTATTTTATTTTTGACTATTGTAGTTATTTATTTTATGAATAAAAAAGTTTTAAGAATAGAACATAAATTAGTAATGACACAAAAGAGTTTAAGTGAGAGTATTTTGGAGTTTAAGAATTCTAGAATATTACTACAAAATATAATTGATTCTGTTCCTGCTTCTGTTTTTTGGAAGGATAAAAATAATGTATATTTAGGTGCAAATAAATGCTTTTTAAATGATGCTGGACTTGAAAGAAAAGAAGAAATATTAGGCAAAACAGATCGTGACATGCCTTGGGCAAAATCAGAAGCTTCAAAATACATAGCTGATGATGAAAGTGTAATGAATAGTGGAATAGAAAAGTTACAAATTGAAGAGACTCAAACCAATGCCGAAGGTTCTGTAATAAAAGTTTTAACATCAAAGGTTCCATTAAAAAATACAAAAGATGAGATAATTGGAATACTTGGTATTTATATTGATATAACAGAAAAAGAAAAAATAGCAGAAGAATTATTTCAAAAAGATAAACTTCTAGCACAACAATCTAAGATGGCCTCAATGGGAGAGATGATAGAGAATATAGCTCATCAATGGAGACAGCCTTTATCTTTTATTCTTACTAGTGCTACTGGAGTTAGATTAAAAAGTGATTATGAGTGTTTAGATAGTAAGTTTTTACAAGAGTCACTTCTTGGCATTGAAAAGAGTGTGAAGCATTTAAACAAAACTATTGATGATTTTAGAAACTATTTTAAGCCAGATAAAGAAGCAAAATATTTTGATATAAAACTAGTAGTAGATAATGCATTTTCATTAGTTGAATCAAAACTTAAAAATAAGTTGATAAATGTTGTAAAAGAAATTGATGAAATAAAAGCATTTGGTTTTGAAAATGAGTTTATACAAGTTTTATTAAATATCATAAATAATGCAATAGATGAGTTAGAAAAACTTAACTCAGATGATAAACTAATATTTGTAAAAGCAAAAGAGATAGAAATATGTGGAGAAGAAGTTTCCCTTGAAGTTTCAAAATGTAGATGTATAGAATTGAAAATCTGTGATAGTGCAGGTGGAATTTCTAAATATATTATAGATAAAGTATTTGATGCTCATTTTACGACAAAAGCTGAAGATAAAGGTACAGGAATTGGTTTATATATGTCAAGTGAAATGATAAAAAAACATATGAAAGGTTCCATAACTGTATCTAATAAAGTTTTTACATATAATGAAAAAGAGCATAAGGGTGCAGAGTTTACTATTTTAATTCCTGCAGAAGATTATATTTTAGAAATAGAGAAAGAATTTGACAAGTAAAAAAAAATAAGCTAAAATTTTACCAAACAATCGTTTGGGAAAATAAATGGCAATCAAAAAAACATCTAAAGAAGAAATTTTAAAAGAGTCAATAAAACTTTTTAAAATAAGAGGTTACCATAATACCTCTATGGCAAATATAGCTGAATCATGTGGTTTAATTAAAGGCAGTATTTATCATCATTTTAAAAGTAAAGATGAGATTGGATTAGAGTCTTTAAAATATATTCACAAGTATTTTATTGATAACATTTTTAGTATTGCATATAGAGGTGATTTATCAGGTAAAGAGAAGCTAAAACTTTTTGTTTCTAAAACTGATGATTATTTTCTAGAAAGTGTTGGCGGTTGTTTGTTAGGAAACTTGGCTTTAGAAGTTTCTACTTTAAATTTAGAGTTTAAAGATGAAATAAAGGCTTATTTTTTGGCTTGGGAAAAAGCTTTGGCAAAAATATTAGAAATAAAGTATGGAAAAGATACTTCTGTATTATTGTCCAAAGAGTATGTTGCTTTAACACAAGGGGCAATTATGATGATGAATTTATTTGATTCACATGAAAGTTACCTAAGTGTAGGTGAAAAAATCACTCAATTATTGTAGTGATTTTTTTTGGTCTATTTATACAAACAATCGTTTGGTTGATAAAAAGGAAAAATATGAAAACAGAAATAAAAAAACCACTACCACCTTTTGATTTTGAAAGTGCTAGTATAAAAGTAAAAATGGCAGAAAATGGATGGAATAGTAAAGATGCACAAAAAATATCTCTTGCTTATACAGCAGATAGTGCTTGGCGAAATAGAGATGAGTTTATAAATGGAAGAGATGATATTATAGAGTTTTTAGAAGATAAATATCAAAAAGAGTTGGACTATAGATTGTGTAAAGAGTTATGGGCATATACTGAGAATAAAATAGCAGTAAGATTTGCCTATGAGTGGCACGATAGGAGTGGACAATGGTATAGAAGCTATGGAAATGAGAACTGGGAATTCAATGAAAATGGTCTTATGAAAAATAGATATGCTTGTATAAATGATTTAAAAATAAAAGAAGACGAACGAAAGTTTTTGTGGAATGGAAATACAAGACCAGATGATTATGCAAGTTTAAGTGAAATGGGTTTATAAAATATACTTTGTGTTAAAATTCTATCATTAAAAAAATGAGATGGTAATTATGATAAAAAAGTTTGATTTTACAATGATAGTTTTAGAAAATGATCAATACGATGGTTCAATAATTGATACATCAACAATACCAACAGATATAGAAGAGTTTGAAAAAGACTTGCTTTTAATTCTTGAAAACTTAGAAAATAAAAAGTTGTTATGGATAAAATTAATGATTGAACAATCAAGTTTGATTTCCATACTTACAAGGCATGGTTTTATTTTTCATCATTGTAATGAGATGGATATTACTTTAGTAAAAAAGCTTATTCATAAACCTGTGATTCCAACTGCCACAAATCATACTTTAGGAGTAGGGGCAGTTGTAATTGATGATAATAAATTATTAGTTATTAAAGATAAAATCTATCAAGGCTATAAACTTCCTGGCGGACATATTGATGATAGTGAAAATATTACAAGTGCCTTGATTAGAGAAGTGTATGAAGAGACAGGTATAAATATCAAATTTGATTCTATAATAAGTTTAAGGCATATTTCTCCTGGACAATTCAATGAATCAAATCTTTATCTTGTGTGTCGTGCTACTGCTTTATCTAAAGAAATAAATATAATAGATACAGATGAAATACTAGAAGCTAAATGGATAGATGTGGATACTTATTTAAATCTTGAGGATGTTCATCCTTTTAATAAAAAGATAGTACGAATGGCTTTAGAAAATAAAGGCTTTAGAATAGTAAATAGTGAGAATTTGATTCATAGAAAAGATTTAAATTATGAGATATTTTTTTAAAGTATAAGTAAGGAAATTTCCTTACTTATATAATTTATTGTTTATTTAAATCGTATTGTAAATATACAACTTTAGTTTGTAAGAACTCTTCTAAACCATGTTTACCATCAGCTCCACCAATACCAGATTTTCTCCATCCTGCATGGAATCCTTGCATTGCTTCGAAGTTTTCTCTATTGATATATGTTTCACCAAATTTTATCTCTTTGCAAGCTCTCATTGCCACATCTATATTTTGTGTATAAATAGATGAAGTCAATCCAAACTCACTATCATTTGCTAAAGCAATTGCTTCATCTAGTGTTTCAAAAGTCATGATAGGAAGTACTGGTCCAAATATCTCTTCTTGGATGATATTCATATCTTGTTTCACATCTACAAGTACTGTTGGCTCATAATAGAAACCATCATCTCTATCTGCTCTTTTTCCACCTGTTGTAATAGTTGCTCCTGCTTCTACTGCACTATCAACTAAGCTTTGAACATGATTAATTGCATCTTCATTAATAAGTGGTCCCATATCAACTTCTTCTTTTAATGGGTTACCATAAGTTGTAGCTTCCATAGCTTTTGTCATTCTTTCACTAAACTCTTTTGCTATGCTTTTATGCACATATACTCTCTCAGCACAATTACAAACTTGACCATTATTTATGACCCGAGAGTTTTTAATTGCTTCAATTGCTAAGTCTAAATTTGCATCTGCCATTACAATAGCTGGAGCTTTTCCTCCAAGCTCTAATGATACTTTTGTCACATTTTTAGCAGCTGCTTCCATGATTTTGACACCAGTTGGTACACTTCCTGTGAAACTTACAATTCCAACTTTTTCATGACCTGCAAGTGGGTTTCCGACTTCTTTACCAGAACCACTTATAAGATTGAATACTCCCTTTGGAAGTCCAACTTCGTCAACAAGTTTTGCAAACTCAAAGGCATTATTTGGAGTTTCACTACTAGGTTTTATAACTATAGTATTTCCAGTTAAAAGTGCGGGGGCAAGTTTTCTAGCAATCAAGAAAAATGGGAAATTCCATGGTAAAATACCAGCTGCAATTCCTATTGGTAATTTAAATAAAAAGATATTTTCATTTGGTCTATCACTTTGAATAATTTCACCTTCATATCTTCTAGCCCATTCAGCCACATAGTCCATATAATCAGCTGTAAAATTAACTTCAACCGTAGCAAGAGCTAAAACTTTTCCTTGTTCTTCAGTTATAACTCTTGCTAACATACTTGCATTGTCTCTAATTTTTTGTGCAATTTTTTTAAGATAACTAGCTCGCTCTATGGCTGGTAATTTTTCCCATGAGATTTGAGCTTCTTGTGCTGCTTCAACAGCTTGATTGACATCATCAACAGTTCCTTTAGGAATATAAGAGATAATTTGTTTATCCGATGGATTAATAACTGGTTCGGTTTCAACATGATTGAGGAACTCACCATTTATATACATTTGATAGACTTTTGCTTCTGACATAATATTCTCCTTTAGATTGTTATATTTGTGTAATGAATATGTTACTCTTCCATAGTTAATGAATAATAAATAAAAAGAAATTAGACTTTTTTATTAAGTTTTTATGGTGCTATTTTTAAAAATACATCAATAAAAATGTGAACATTAAAGAAAATGAAGTTAAAATTCTAATATAAATATATAAAAGAGAATAAATGAAATATAAAATTTTTGTAGACGGACAATTTGGAACAACTGGATTAAAAATTCACGAGATGTTAAAAAATAGAAAAGAGCTTGAAATTTTGACAATTTCAGAAGATGATAAAAAAGATATTGAAGTTAAAACAAAACTTTTAAATGAGGCTGACTTAGTATTTTTATGTCTTCCTGATGTTGCTTCAAAAGAGTCTGTAAAACTTATCACAAATGAAAGTACAAAAGTAATAGATGCAAGTACAGCTCACAGAACAAATGAAGATTGGACTTATGGAATTGCTGAATTAACTCCTACTCAAAGAGAAAATATAAAAAATTCCAATAGAGTTTGTGTGCCAGGTTGTCATGCAAGTGGTTTTATAATGGCAATGAAACCATTGATTGAAAATGAAATTGTTTCACCAAAGAATAAAATTGTATGTCACTCTATCACAGGATATAGTGGTGGAGGAAAAGGTTTAATTGATATATATGAAGATCCTAAAAATGAAGGAAAATTTTTAAGTCAAAGACCTTATGCTTTGGGATTATCTCATAAACATTTACCTGAAATAAAACATGTCTTAGGATTAAAGCATGCTCCATTTTTCACTCCAAGTGTTGGTAATTTTGAGCAAGGTATGCTTGTAATGTCTTACTTAGTAAAAAGTGAACTTCTAAATAAAAAAATTACTAGAAATGAAATAGTAGACTTGTATAAAGAGTACTATAAGGGTGAGCAGTTTGTAAAAATCATTGAAGATGATTTTGAGTATCTTGATGATGGATTTTTAGATGCAATGAAATGTAACAATACAAATAGAATCGAAATCTCAGTTTATGAAAGTGAAGATTATATGCTTGTAATCTCAAGACTTGATAATCTAGGAAAAGGAGCTTCAGGAGCTGCTGTTCAAAATATGAATATCATGTTAGGACTTGATGAAAAGTTGGGCTTAAAGCTTTAAATGCTAAGTCAGAAGGAAGAGATTGATTGTTTTAAACAGTTAAGACAAACCTGCAAAGAGTATCAAGACCTTTCCGATGATTCTTTTGAAAAGTTAAAAAAAATAAGCTTTTTAAAAGAATCAAAAAAAGGTGAGATTTTACAAGATGTTTACTCACCTGCAAAATATATCTACTTTATCTGTAAGGGTATTTTGCGCACCTTTTTTTTAAATTCTAACGGTGCTATTTATACTAAAAATTTATTTTCTGAAAACTATTTTTCTGCTTCAAAAGTTTCACTTCTAACAGGTGAAGATTCGTATCTTTGTATTGATGCTTTAGAAGACTCTATTTTAATATGCATTGATTTTAAAGAGTACAAAAAGCTAATAGAAAAAAATGATGAGTTTAAAAACTTTTATATAAATTATCTAGAAAGAAACTGGGTAATAGTAAAAGAGAAAAATGAGATATCTTTAATACTTGATGATGCAAGTACAAGATATGAAAATTTTATAAAAAATAATCCAAATATAGAAAATAGAATTCCACTTCACCATATAGCAAGTCATTTAGGAATAACTCCTACACAGCTTAGTAGAATTAGAAAAAAAATAAAAGAAAACTAATCAATCACTCTTATAAATATATGTACATTTCTATTTTTATTAAATGGTATTTCATTTAACTCAAGATAATCCAATGATTTCATTAGCTTTCCATACTTATCATATCCATATGTTCTTGGGTCAAATGAAGGGTAGTTTTTATTTATGTGTTTAACTACTGCTGATAAATTTGCCCAGTCATCATCATCTGATACTGCAATAATCGCTTTTGTAATTATATCTTTTAATTTATTTTGTTCATTATTTGTTTGTGGTACTTCTTTTATTTCTCTAAGATTTTCTGTATAAACGAACTTATCACAAGCTGAGATAAAAGCTTCTGGTGTTTTTTGTTCACCAAAGCCATATACTTTTAGTCCTGACTCTCTAATTCTTGTAGCCAATCTTGTAAAGTCACTATCAGAAGAGATTATACAAAAACCATCAAGACGATTTTCATGTAATATATCCATAGCATCAATTATAAGTGAAGAATCAGTGGCATTTTTCCCATTTGTATAACTAAACTGTTGAATAGGTTGTATTGCATGTGTATGTAAGTGTTCTTTCCAACCTTTAAGTTGAGAAGTTGTCCAGTCCCCATAAGCTCTTTTTATATTTGTAATCCCAAATTTTGCTATCTCTTCTAATAATTCAGAGATAACAGATGCTTGTGCATTATCTGCATCAATCAAAACTGCTAATTTGTCTGTACTCATTTCATCCATTTTATTAATTCCTTTATAAAAAATATTATACCTAATTACTAAGCAATTTTATTTAAGATAGCTTTTTCTTCACTAGTAAAACATTTATGAGGATATTCTACTTGTCGATTTTGAAATGAAAGAATAGATTTATTTAAAATAACTCCAGAATCAATATTGATTGCTTGTTTAATAGTTTCGTTTTTATACCAAGCTTCTCTTCCTGCTAATACAGTTGGTAAATATACAATTAAAGCTGCTGAAATAGAGCGTGTCGCACTCTCCCAAAGATAACTTGGAGTATGATCAACTGCATAATAATCTATACACTTATGTTTAAATATCGGGTTTTTAAATGTAGTTGGTTTTGCAAAATAGAATCCCATTCCTTCATCACAACTAACATCTATAATTAAACTATCAGCTTTTAGGCATGAACTCTCTTCTTTAATAATAAAATCAGTAGGATTTGCAGTATCTTGAAAAACACCATTTACGATAATATCAGCTTCACTAATTAAGTCTGAAAGTGGACGAATAGAACCGTCATGTTCTACTACAACCATCCGCGCTTCATTTTCATCACCTTCTTGAATTCTTACATAATGGCAGTCAAGTACTTCTTCTCTTACTTCATTATCTGGTCTTTGTACACAAATAGTAATATCTCTAAAACCATGGGCTTTTAGAGCATAAATAGCACCACGACTAACAGCACCAAAACCAAATATAACTATTTTACGCTGATTTCCATAATGTCCATCTATGCCTTTTAATTGTAAAGCATGAATAACTGCACAATATCCTGCCATCTCATTATTTTTGTAAAAGGTGTGTCGACCAACTTGTCCCTCTTTTGACCAAATAAACATATCTTCAAAGGCAATAAGTGTTTGTTTGCGTTCTATTGCTATTTGGGTTATCTCTTCTTGTTGTACACAATGTACATATCCCCAAAGTGTTCCACCAATTTTTAGCTCTTCTAAGTCACTTAAAACAGGTTTATTGATAATGACTGCACCAATATTTGCTAATAGGTTATGTCTTGTATCAATACCCCCACTTAATGATGCAATTTCTTCATCTGAAATACCAAATGGAGCTCCATAGCCTTTTTCAAATATTAGTTGTTCTCTTAATTCTTTAGGGATACGCGATAAATGTTTTGGATGTATTGGAAGTCTTCTTTCATCTATTTTTTTTGAAGTTCCAATAACTCCTACTTTTAAATTATGCATGTTTTGATTTCCTTTTAATTTGATTTATTATTTAGTCTTTCTCATATTCCAAAAACTTCTTTTACTTATAAAGTCTGGACCATCATATACACTTTTTAAATCAGACACAGTATATACAGCCTTATTATCAAGTTTATTTATTAATTGAATAAGTTCTGGGATATTTCTTCTTTTTTCAACGATAAATAAAACTTCCACAGGTTTGTCTTCCCCCATATCTCCATCTACTGAAACAACTTTAAATCCCTCTTCTCGTATCTTGTCTGCTAAAATATCACGATTGAAAGAGATACAACGAATAAGTTCTTTACCAATAGCAAATCGATTTTCAATCCACATTCCCACATAAATACCACTAGCAAAACCAGCAGAATAAGCAAAAGCCAAATGCCATTGGTCAAGATGTTTAAAAACTTGACCAGCTGCTATTAACCAAATGATGATTTCAAAAAAACCAATTGCAGATGCTAATAATTTATAGCCACGAAATATAACAATAGTACGAAATGTTCCTAAAGAAACATCAGCAACCCTAGATAAAAAAATAAGAAGGGCTAAGACATAAGGGTATTGCGCTATAAATTCAGACATTTTTGTCTCTTGTTTTGTTCATTTATTGATTTCCTTTAAGAAATTCTATAGGTATAACTTTATGAACGATGTATCAGTTTCGAAGATATGTCTATTTTTGTTTTGCTCTGTTTTAGATGTTTAAGAGTTTTAATTTTATACAAGTAACGGGGTATCAAGCCTAAGAAGCGACTTTCAAATTAGTGTAATACGCGATTATTATTTGAGTCTATCTGAATAAAATCTTTATAGCAAGCTCCTTAAGATTTTAAGGGGCTTATTAATTAATGCTAAATAATTATTTAGCTAAGTTTTGAGGTTCACCTTTTGCAAAGGCTATAACATTTTCAAAAGCTATTTTAAAATATAGTTCATAACTATTTTTTTCAACATATCCAAGGTGTGGAGAACAAAGTACATTTTCTAAACTTAGCAAGGGTTCATTTTCTTTTGTAGCAGGTTCATTTTCATAAACATCTATTGCTGCTCTTTTAGAAGGATTGTTTGACATTTCTTCATATAAAGCACCGCTTTGTACTAATTGAGCTCGACTAGTATTTACAAATAAAGAGTCAGGTTTCATTAGTTGTAAATCGGCTTTTGTAACACAATCTTTTGTAGCTTCATTTAGCCGTAAATGTAAAGTGATTATGTCTGATTCTTTAAAAAACTTCTCTTTTGAAGAAGTTGCTTCAAAGCCATGCTCTTTTGCTAAAATTCGTGAAGGTTCTCTTCCAAAAACTAAAATATTCATACCAAAGGCTTTTGCGTATTTGGCAATTCTTTGACCAATTTTCCCATATCCCCAAATACCAAGAGTAAGACCATTTAAAGTTCTCCCTAATCCCAAAGTTCCTGATTGTTGCCAAAGGTTTTGTGATAGATTAGAAACATATTGCGGTATATTTCGAGAAGCTGTCATAATCAAACTCCAACATAATTCAGATGGAGCAATAGGTGAACCAATACCTTCTGCAACTTCCACATTATATTTTTTGCATAAGTCAAGATTGATATGGTTACTTATTTTTCCCGTTTGGCTAATAAGTTTTAGTTTTGGAAGTTTTGATAAAAGTTCTTCTGTTATAAAAGTTCTTTCTCGAATAAGAACTATAGTCTCAAACTCAGCTAATTGTGATGCTAATTCATCAATATTAGTATATGTATTATTAAATATTTTTACTTCATAATCAGCTAAAATTTTAAAACAATCAAGATTTCTCACCACATCTTGATAGTCATCTAATATTGCTATTTTCATTAAATTTCCTTTTACTCATTTTATCTATTGTATTTTAACTAATTCAAATAAAAATCAACATATGTAAAGGACAAAGCGTTTTTTTTTGATTATTATTCTAAAATATATTTATTAAAGGATTATTTTGACAAATCAAATTAAAGCGCACATCTTACTTTTAATTGCTACATTTTTAGTAGCAGGTTCATTTATTGCTTCCCAAAAGCTTTCTGGGGTGATTGATCCTATATCTCTTACTCTTTGTCGTTTTGTTTTTGCTTCAATTATTTTAGCTCCACTTATTTTTATAAATGAAAAATATCGAAGTAAAGTATTATCAACACTTCCACGAGGCATGATAATAGGATTTTTTTATTCTCTTTATTTTATAGGATTATTCAAAGCTTTAGAGAGTACAACTGCTTTAAATACAGGAACACTTTTTACTTTAGTGCCATTACTTACTGCTACATTTGCAATCTTTTTGCTTAAACAAAAAATTGGATTAGTGCAGTTTATAACTTATTTTGTAGGTATTCTTGGAACTTGTATTGTCGTATTTAAGGGAAACTTACAACTATTTTTAAAGTTTGAATTAAATGAAGGTGATATTATATTTTTATTTGCAATCATTTCTATGTCTTTATACTCTATATCTACAAAGTTTGTACATAAAAAAGGTGATGAACTTATTGTCTTGGTTTTTACAACTTTATTAAGTGGAATCATTTGGATGTCAATAGCTTTAGTGCTTATGGATATACCTTTACAATGGGGAAAAATAACTGGGAATTTAGTTTATTATATGCTTTATTTGATTATTGGAGCAACTATATTTACTGTTTATTTATATCAACAAGCATCAATAAATCTAGGTCCAAAAAAAGTCATGGCTTATGTTTATATAAATCCAGCTTGTATTGCTTTATTGATGTTTATAACTCATGGAGAGACTATTGGACTAAAAGTTTTAATTGGTATTTTAATCTCTTCAATAGCCACAATTATCCTTTTATCAAAGGATTAGTTTAATCTATCTTTTAAGTACTCAATGAAAGTTTGAAAGAGAAGATTTTTTTGTTTATCCTTGTGGTAAATCAAATAAAACTCCCTTTTAAACTCAAAGTTTTTTAGTTTTATTTCAAAGAGTTGTTTGTTTTGAAGTTCATTTTTAACAGCAACTTTTGATATGGCAGTTACACAATCTTTGTTATCAATGAGTATTTTTTTTATCTCTTCAAAACCATGTAGTTCCATAAATATATTTAGCTTATTTGCATGTTTCCCTAGTTTATTTATTAGTACTTCTCTAGTACCTGAACCAACTTCTCTTAGTATCCATTTTTTCTCTATTGTATCTATGTAACTCTCTTTTGGGTAATTTTTATCACTAGTTACAATAATAAGTTCATCATCATATAGTTTTTCTCTTATTATATTTATGTGAGTATAATCTGTCTCTATTAATCCTATATCTAATTTAGAATCTAATATTTTTTCTAGTATTTTTGTTGAATTAATAGTCTCAATATCAAATTTTACTTCGCTATATAAAGATAAAAAATCATAATAAATATCAGGCATGATATAGTTAGATATGGTTTTACTAGCTGCTATTCTCATATGTCCTGCTAGCTTATCTTTTTGAAAAATAGTTTGGGCATCTTTTATTGCTAAATAGTGAGGGTAGGTTGTATCTTTAAAAAATCTTCCCCTCTCATTTAGAACTAATTTTTTGCCAACTCTATCAAAAAGTTTTTCATTTAATTTATTTTCTAAAGATTTTATAGCTATGGAAATAGCTGATTGGCTTATACCTAACTCTTGGGCTACTTGTGTTACTTGTGGATTATCACTTAACTTATAGAAAAAATTTAATTCTTTTAGGGTCATGATTATTCCTTATTAAAAATATTTATTATTATATTAAAAATAATATATTTTACATATTAAAATCACAGTGTTATACTTCAACAAATAAAAAAAGGAATTATCATGTCTTTTAGTAAACATAATAGAAAAGGAACAATAAATGGAATTATTTTTGTTGCCTTATTCTCTTTATTGGCAATATATATTTCAAATCTAGCAATATTTAAAAATATAGGAATAAGTCCATTGATTATAGGTATTGTAATAGGGATGATATATGCCAATACTGTAAAAAGTAAATTTCCACAAACTTGGAATACTGGTATAAAATTCTCAACAAAAACAATTTTAAGATTAGGTATTGTTCTTTATGGTTTTAGATTGACTTTACAAAACTTACAAGATGTAGGTTTACAAGGATTTACAGTAGCAATTTTAGTTGTAAGTCTTACTTTTATAATAGGATATTATATAGGAGTAAAAATACTAAAAATGGATAAAGAATTAACTATCTTAATTAGTGCAGGAAGTTCTATATGTGGAGCAGCTGCAGTTTTAGCTACTGAGTCAGTTTTAAAATCACAAGCTTATAAAAGTGCAATTGCTGTATCAACTGTAGTTATTTTTGGAACTATTGCTATGTTTTTATATCCTTTTATGTACAAAGCAGGATTTGTACCTTTTGATGCAAGTAATATGGGAGTATACATTGGAGGAACACTTCATGAAGTAGCACATGTAGTTGGAGCTGGTAATGCTATAAGTGGTGTAGTAGCTGAAAATGCTGTTATTGTTAAAATGATAAGAGTTATGTTACTAGCTCCATTTTTGATAATTTTATCTATATTTATAATTAAAACTGGAATATCAAAAAATGAGGAGAAAAAGAAAATCACTATTCCATGGTTTGCAGTTATGTTTATGATTGTAGTTGTATTTAATTCATTTGATTTTGTATCTGCAAAAGGTGTAGACCTTATTAATACTTTTGATACTTTTGCTTTAACTATGGCAATGAGTGCTTTAGGTATGGAAACTAGTTTTGATAAGTTTAAAGGCGTGGGATTTAAACCTATTATTTTAGCAACTATTCTATTTAGTTGGTTAGTTTTAGGAGGTTTTTATATAGTAAAGTTTACTATTGGGTTATAATTTTATATTAATTAAATAAAAGCACACTTTTTACAAACTTAATTAGTATAATATTTGTTAATTTAATTACAAAAAGAGGGGCTATGCAAACTTTACATAGAATAGAAAAAGATTTTTTAGGTGAAAAAGAGATTCCTTTAGATAAGTATTATGGAATACAAACATTAAGAGCAAAAGAGAATTTTTATATTACAAAAACAGATATATCATTATTTCCAAATTTTATAAAATCACTTGCAAGAGTAAAAAAAGCTTGTGCTTTAACAAACTTTGAGTTAGGGGATTTAACAGATGCTCAAAGAGATGCAATAGTTCAAGCTTGTAATGAGATTATTGATGGGAAATTTCATGATCAGTTTATAGTAGATCCAATCCAAGGGGGAGCTGGAACTTCTACAAATATGAATGCAAATGAAGTAATCGCAAATAGAGCTTTAGAAATTATGGGAAAACCAAAAAGTGCATATGAATTTATTCATCCAAATAATCATATAAATATGAGTCAATCTACAAATGATGTATATCCAACAGCAATAAAACTTACACTTCATGAACTAATTTATAAATTAAAAGATTCGTTGAGATTTTTAAGAGATTGTTTTGAAGAAAAATCAGTTGAATTTAAAGATGTACTTAAAATGGGAAGAACTCAGCTTCAAGATGCAGTTCCTATGACACTAGGACAAGAGTTTAAAACTTATGCAGTTATGATTGATGAAGATATTTATAGACTAAGAGATGCCCAAACACTTTTAAAAGAGGTAAATCTAGGAGCAACAGCTATTGGTACTGGTATAAACTCAAAAGCTGCATATCAAAGAAAAGTAATAAGTAATCTAAGAGAAGTAACAGGAGTTGATTATATTGCAGCTGGAGATTTAATTGAAGCTACTCAAGATACAGGTGCTTTTGTTCATATCTCAGGAATACTAAAAAGAGTTGCAATTAAAGTTTCTAAAATATGTAATGACCTTAGACTTTTAAGTTCAGGGCCAAGAGCAGGATTCAATGAAATAAATCTTCCTCCAATGCAACCTGGAAGTTCAATCATGCCTGGAAAAGTAAATCCAGTTATCCCTGAAGTTGTAAATCAAGTTGCCTTTGAAGTAATAGGTGCAGATACTACTATCTCTATTGCTTGTGAAGGTGGACAATTACAGCTTAATGTATTTGAACCAATTATTGCATATAAACTATTCACTTCTATTAATATGATGAGAAGAGCATTTTATACTTTAGGTGAAAAATGTGTTAAAGGTATTACAGCAAATGAAGATGTTTGTATGAATAATATCTTAAACTCTGTTACTTTAGTAACTTGTTTAAATCCAATCTTAGGATATGAAAAAAGTTCAGCAATTGCAAAAGAAGCTTTAGCAACAAATAAAAGAGTATATGACCTTATTTTAGAGCAAGAATTATTTACAAAAGAAGAATTAGATGAGTTATTAAAACCTGAAAATATGGTAAATAACTTAATAAAGGAAGTTCAATGAAAATCACTGTTTTAAATACTGGTGGAACTTTTAATAAAAGATATAACCCTATTAAAGGTGAACTTGAAGTTCCTACTGATAATGTAGCATTGGACAAGATTATTAAATCTTGTCACAATGTAACTTTTGATATTAAAAATTTAGTCTCTAAAGATAGTTTGTATTTTACAGATGAAGATAGAGAGATTATTCTAGAAGAAGTTCAAAATAGTACAAGTGATAAAATTATAATCATACATGGAACTGATACTGTTGATTTAACTTCAAAATTCTTTGATGGAAAGATTGAAGGAAAAGTAATAGTTTTCACAGGTGCTATGGTTCCTATGAGTATTGATGAGGTTGAAGCTACTATGAATTTTTCACAAGCTTTAGGATTCTTAAATGCTGAGGTAAAATCTGGTATTTATATCTCTATGCATGGGGTTGTAGTTGAGTACAGTAGACTAAAAAAAGATAGATCTGTAGGACAATTTTTAATTAATTAGCTATATTTAATAAAGTTTCATTATAATTGTATCACTTGAAACAATTATGAAACAGGTAGATAAATGCTTATTAAAAATAAAAAGAAATACACTTTAACAGATATAGAGCGATTATATTCACAAATACCACTTATATTTATAATTGTAATCGCTTTATTATCTTTTCTTATTACTTTTTTTATTTTGGATTCTAAACAAAGTAGAGAAATAGACCTTTTAAAACAAAAATACTCTTTAAACTACGAATTTACTAAAAAAGAAGAGATAACTACATTTACATCTTATATAGATAAAAAACTAAAAAACAGCTTTTCCCAAGAAGAAATACACCTTAAAAATATCACTTATAAAGTAGTTGGATTTATACAAGCAAATAAATTAAAAGATAAAAAAAACTTAGATAGCTATATAAAAAATATAGAAAATACAAACGACTTAAATATTGTAATTTTTACAAAAGATGACTTAAAAATTTTATATGGTGAAAGTTCTATTTTATATTTGCAAAATCTTATTTATAGTTATAAAGATAAAAAATACAAAGAGTTTATTTTAAAATATATATATTCACAAGGCAATGATAATCTTCAATATTGGAAAGATGATGTTGCAAGAACAGTAAGGTTGAGTTTTTTTGATAAAGTAATTATCAATAAGAAAGAGTATTTTATAGGTTCATTTTCTACAATTAATTCAATCAAAGAGATTACTAAAACTGCTATCATAAATGCAATTAATACAAAAAAATTTCCAATATGGTTTTATGATATTATTTCTCAAAAGACTTATAATTTTAATGGGAATAAAAAGTATGAAGACTCAAGTGAATTATTTAAAAATAAGAAATATAATAAATCATACAAAATTATAAAACACTATTTGAACAATTTTGATTATAGTGATGAGTTTAAAAACTTTAGTTATTTTTATGATAAATTTGACTTTTTAGTCTCTAGCTTTTATGATAAAAGTATTATTGAAAACCAATTAAAAGATACAATTTATAAAATCAAAAAAGATTATAGAACCTTGTTATTTAGAATCTTTATTTATATTTTAATAGGTGCTGGATTTCTTATTTTACTTACTTATCTTTTCACAAGTTTTATTAAAAATATCATTACAGAATACAATGATGAACTTGAAGATAGAAGAGTATCTCTAATACATTGGAAAAAAAGATTTGAGTTGGCAATTATTGCCTCAAATGATGGTTTGTGGGATATAGATTTTAAGACTAAAAAAATATATTTTTCAGATAAATGGTTAGATATGTTTGGGTATAAAAAGGATGAATTAATTACATTTTCTGATTGGTTTGAGTTGATTCACAATGAAGATAAAGTAAATGTGGAAAAACTATTTGATAAAATATTTGCAAAAGCAGATGATACATTTATTTGTGAATATAGATTAAAAACTAAAAGTGAAGGCTTTAAATGGGTACTTGCAAGAGGTAAATCTTTTGTTGATGAAAATAATGAATTAGATAGAATGCTAATGATGTCTATGGATATAGACAAAAATAAAAGAATGAAAAAAGAGTTATTGGATATTGAACTTTTAGTTGAAGATGGAAAAATCGTAATCTTTAAACTTGTCAATAATGAAAATCTATCTGTTCAATATATCTCAAATAGTATTCAAACTTTTGGCTTTAGTAAAAATATGTTTGAAAAAGAGAATATGAGATTTATGAATCTTATTCATAAAGAAGATGTGGCAAGTGTTCAAGTTGCTATTAATGCAGCAGTAAAAAAAGATCTGCCAAACTTCACTTTTACTTGTAGAATGATAAATGCTGCAAATGAAGTAAGATGGATATCAAGTAGGGTAATTCTTATTAAAAACCACTCAGGACAAGTAAGCCACTTCTATGGGTATTTAAATGACATCACAAAAATAAAGCTAAGTGAAGAAGAACTTAAATTAAAAGTTGAAGATGAACTTGCTAAAAATAGAGAAAAAGATAGAATCCTAATCCAACAAAACAAATTAGCAGCCATGGGAGAGATGCTTGGAAATATCGCTCACCAATGGAGACAACCACTTAATAATGTCTCTTTGATACTTCAATTTTTAAGAGATAATTATAAAAATAAAGATGTGAGTGATGAAAAACTTGATAAGTTTATGAATAAAGCAAATCAACATATAGAGTATATGAGTGAGACAATTGATGATTTTAGAAACTTCTATAAACCTTCAAAATCAAAAAATGAGTTTTATGTAAATGAGTGTATTAATACTTTGCTTTATATGGTAAAAAACCAATACGAAATTCAAAATATAAAAATAAATTTTGAGTATGAAGAAGTAAAAATAACAAACTATGAAAATGAACTAAAACAAGCTTTATTAAATATCTTAAACAATGCAAAAGATGCCTTATTGATGAAAAAAGAGAAAGAAAACTTTGAGGCACATATAAATATATCTTTGAAAAAAGATAATGAAAAAATGAACTTGGAAATAACTAATAATGGTGGAAATATAGATGAAGAGATTTTATATAAAATCTTCGAACCATATTTTACAACAAAGTTTGAGATGCAAGGTACTGGAATAGGTCTTTACATGACAAAATCAATTATAGAAACTAATATGAAAGGAAAAATTGAAGTAGAAAATACAAGTGATGGTGTGAAGTTTATTATCACACTAAATATTTAACTTCATAGGATAACAAATGAGCGAATATATTACAAGAGTATTATTAGTTGAAGATGAAGAGGACGCAAGGGAGATATTAAGTTTCTACCTTGATACAGTTTTTGATGAAGTAAAAATTGCCTGTGATGGAGAAGAAGGATTTGACTTATATGAAAAAGCATACAATGAAAACAAAACTTTTGACTTAGTTCTAACAGATATCCAAATGCCAAATGTGGATGGGTTAACTATGATTGAAAACATCACAAGAGTAAATGAAAATCAAAAGTTCATAATAGTCTCAGCATACAAAGATGAAGAGTATCTTTTCAAATCAATAAATTTAAATGTTATATCATATTTTGTAAAACCATTGGAAGTAAAGAATATGATGGTGATGTTAAAGAAAGTAAAATCAAAAGTTCTAGAAGATAAATCAAATATAGTAGTTGAAGATGAATTAGTAGTTTTAAATAGCACATATAAATATAATAGAAAAACTAAACAACTTTATAAAAATGATGAGTTGGTTGATTTGACAAAAAAAGAGAAACTTCTAATCGAGGCTCTTGCAAAAAATATAAAAGAGATAAAAACAAAAGAATACCTAAAAGAGTTTATCTGGAATGATATCAATACTTCCGATGCTACTATGCGTACTGTTATAAAAAGGGTTAAAGATAAGATTGCTGATGATGATTTTATTGTTTCTAAGAAGGGGTTGGGGTATTTGATAGAAAGGGGTAATTAAATATTGTCATACACCTTTGATATATTTAACATTTTGTTAAACTATTATGATTTTTGCTTAATTGCTATATAAAGTGATAAGCTATTAAGAATATATGTCAATATATCATCGATAGCGGGTCATTTTTGTATCCCAGAATTTGAAAAACTATCACCAGTACTTATCGTAAGTGTGATTCCTGCTTTAGATTCTTAGTTTACAAAAAAAGAAAATAACAATGTAAAAAACTGGAATAATAATGGTCAAAAAATTATAGACAATAATTTTAAAAATATTGAAAAAAAGAAGATGAAAAATATAATAAAGAAATACACAAAATAATGAAAGAATATGGTTATGATTCAAAAGATAAAGATATAACAAAAGATTTTGAATTAGGACAAGAATATAAAGATATTCAAAAACTAAAAAATACAAATCCTGAAAAATATAAAGAATCTTATAATAATTTTGTAGATAAAGTACAAAAAGAAAAAGGTCTCAGTGGAATAGTTTATAGTGCTTTTGGAGATAATTCTATATCAGAAAAACAAATAACAAAATTCTCTATTTCAAAATAGTTATTAAATAAAGTTATTTCTAAAGCACCTGAATTAGAAAAAGAGAAATTAGAAAATATAAAAAGATTAAATATAGTCAAAAACAATTTTATTTATAACAATATATTATTTTCTAAGTAGATAAGGAATAAAAGCAGCACTAAAAATAAAAATACCTATAAGTATGATAAGATTAGCAAACGATGCTGTCCACATAAGTTCTATTTTTTGTAAGTATGCAAAAACAATAAAACCAACTCCTAATCCTATAAAAACAGCGTAACCTATAGTTTTTATAATTTTATCTATACTATTATTATTGTTATTGTTGTTGTTGTTGTTGTTCATAATGTCTTCCTTAATTTAATTTCAGAAAAAACCTTAAAAGTTAATTAAAATTTTATAACACTTGTTCACTTAAAAAAATCTTAATTTTCACATGGAAAAATCCGGGGACAGAATACCAATTAATTATAAATTGAAGTAGATTACAGAAGTTGAAATTTCATTTTTTTCTAATGTAAGTTTTTATGCTCATGAACACCTAAAGGTTTTCGCTTCTCTTACTTTTTGATTTCGAAAAAGTAAGCAAAAAAGACTGCCGAATTGATGAAGGCAAAGCTACCTTCCAGTTATATATTTATTTCCTGCCCTGCAAAACTCACTAAAATGACCATTTAGGTCATTTCTTAACGTTCGAACAGTTTCGGGCTTAACCGAAAATAAACATCTAACTTCCAGCTTCATCAAAGGCAGAAAGAAAAGCCGATGGTTTTAACTGCTAGTTTATAAAGTAATATATAGACACCAAATAATATTGCTACATCTACAGAAGCCGGAATTATTTTTGCTTATTTTTCGTCAATACAAAAGTAAGAAAGTGGAGAGGTTTACCTCTTCAAGAGATTATTTTTGTATAATATATTATAGATTATTACTTATTTAGAATCAAAATAGATGTGTATTTAGTAATGATTTAGATGATAAATATATATAATTTATATTTTATAAATAGTTATGTATAAAAAACAATAAGGATATATAATAATTATGGAAAAAGACAATTTAGAAGAGTTTGTGATTGAGTATTTTAAGAAAGTAGATAATGGTGACTCTAGTTATCTTGAGTTGTTTACAGAGGATGTTGATTTTTTCTTTCCTAAATTTGGACAAAAAAAAGGAAAAGAAGCATTAATTGAGTTTGGCAATAGAATTGGAAGTTCTTTAACAAGTATTTGGCATGACATAGACGGCTTTCAAATAACAACTGCTGGAAACAAGGTAATTGTTGAAGGACAAGAGGGAGGTGTAATGAGTGATGGAACTTCTTGGCCAGATAATAATATATCTATAGGTCGTTTTTGTAGTGTATTTGAGTTTACTGGAAAACTTATTAGTCGTATGTATGTATATGTAGATCCTGATTTTTCGAGCCGAGATATAGAAAGGATTTCTGTACTGTCAGAGGGAAAGTAACGTATAACAAACTGCGAGTGACAGGATATTAATTAATTGTAAATCGAATTACATCACAGAGGTTGAAACTCCACTTTTTCTAATGTGGGTTTTGATTCTCCTGAACACCTAAAGGTCTTCGCATCTCTTACTTTTCGTCAATACATGCCTGAACGAAGTGACTAAATCCTGAAAGGTAAAAGTAAGAAAGCGGAGAGGTTTACCTCTTCAAGAGAATACTTCATAAGCAATATATTCTTCAAAATATTTTTTACTTTTCACATAAATAACCTTTTGTTTCAAAATAACACATAACCTTATTTATATTAAAGCCTATAAAATAGTACTTCCAAAACAAATTATAAAATTTAAAACAATTTTGAAACAATATTGTTTCAAAATATGTTATACTTTTCTAGTACAAAAACAAAGGAGAATAACATGTTTAAGAATTCAATTTTAAAAAAATTGTTAGCAACTTCAGTAATAACTGCAGCAATGTTAACAGGTGCAAATGCAGCAGAGAGTAAGTATGTAATTGCAACAGCAAGTACAGGGGGAACTTATTATCCAGTTGGTGTAGGTATTGCAACAATTGCTTCAATCAAATTAGCAAAAGACCATAAAGTTACATTCTCTGCAATTACAAGTGCCGGAAGTAATGAAAATGTTGACATGCTAGGAAAAGGCGAAGTAAACTTTGCTATTTTACAAGGACTATATGGTTCTATGGCTTGGCAAGGAAAAGGTCAATATAAAGGCAATGCTCAAAAAAAACTAAGATCAATTTCTATGTTATGGCAAAATGTTGAGCAATTTACTATTAAAAGTAAATATGCAAAAACTGGAAATATAAAAGATATAAAAAATCTTTATGGGGAAAGATTTTCTATTGGTGGAAGAAGTTCAGGTTCTAGAGTTTCTTCAGAGACTATTTTAGAATCACTTGGAATTGATTACAATAAATTAGATTTACAGTACTTAGGTTATAGCCCAAGTTCTACTGCACTTCAAGATGGGAAAGTACAAGGTATGACAACTCCATCAGGACCTCCAACATCAGCTGTTACAAATGCTTTTGCTTCAATTGGAAATGATAATATTAAAGTTTTAGATTTTTCAAAAGCTGATTTAGAAAAGATTGATGCTGATTATCCTGTTTGGACACCATTTACTATAAAAGCTGGAACTTATCCTGGACAAACAAAAGATATAAATACAATAGCTCAACCAAACTTACTTGTTGTTACAAAAGATACACCAGAAGAAGTTGTTTATTTATTAACAAAAACAATTTATGAAAATCTACCATTTTTAAATAGTGTACATAAAGCAACACTTGCTATGTCTCTACAAAAAGCGATAGATGGATTACCAATGCCTCTTCATAAAGGTGCTGCTAAATACTATAAAGAACAAGGTATCAAAATACCAGATTCTTTAATTGATAACTAAAAATAAAGAGAGCTAAACTCTCTTTATTTTATATCTTACATAAGTGATTTGAAATCATTTATGTAGCTTATAAATCTAAGGACAATAATCATGATACAAATAAAATACTTTAAAGAAATAACATTTATTTATGCAATATTAATTTCGCTCTTTCACTTTTATGTGAATATTTGGGGAGGAATAAGTGACTTGTGGTTTAACTCAGCTCACTTTGCACTTTTAGGATCTCTTGGATTTTTAACTTATGAATCGTCTAAAGGGGACAATAAAGTAAGTATATTAAATATCATTCTTGCTGTATTGTCTTTGTGTACATTTATTTATATGGTTTTCTTTGAAGAGAGTCTGTATTCAGTTGCTCACTCACAAATGAGACTAAGTGATGTAATTGTAGTTTGTATGACAATAGCTTTAGCAATAGAGTTAGTGAGAAGATATACAGGTTATATTATTCCAGCACTTATAATATTATGCATTTGTTATATACTTTTTTTAGGGCAGTATTTCCATGGTGTTTTTGCTTTTGGAGGAATGGAATTAGATAGATTTTTATATAGAATGTATTATACAAGTGAAGGGTTATTTGGACCAATTGCAACAATCTCTTCTACTTATGTATTTATGTTTATTTTATTTGCTGCTTTTTTATTAAAATCGGGAGCAGGGGATTTTATCGTAGATATTTCAAATGCAGTTGCAGGAAAATATACAGGTGGAACTGGACATGTTGCAGTATTTTCTTCTGCACTTATGGGAACGATATCTGGAAGTGCTGTTGCAAATACAGTATCAACAGGTTCAATTACAATTCCAATGATGAAAAAAGCAGGTTTCAAAGGAACTTTTGCAGCAGCAGTTGAGGCAGCAGCTAGTACTGGTGGACAAATCATGCCTCCTATTATGGGAGCAGGGGCTTTTATTATGGCTCAAATTACTCATATACCATTTTTAACTATTATCTCTGTTTCTGTGTTACCAGCAATTTTATACTTTGCATCTATTTCATTTTATATTCATATTCATGCAAAAGAAAATGATATAAAAGGTGAAGATAATGATATTAAAATTCTTCCATTATTAAGAGAAGGATTTCATTTTATTATCCCTATTACTACTTTAGTTGGGCTTTTAATTTATGGTTATTCTCCTACATATGCAGCTTCAATTGCAATAATTACTATTGTTTTAGCATCATATTTAACAAAAAATAAAAGAATGGGAATCAAAGAGATTTTAGAAGCTTTAGCCTTAGGTAGCCAAAATATGGTGGTAACTGGAGTTTTATTAATTGCAGTTGGTGTTATAGTTGGAGTTATAAATATCTCAGGTGTTGGAATTACATTTTCTCAACTTATTATGGAATGGTCAGGTAATTCTTTACTTATAGCTATTGTTTTAATAGCTATTGCTTCACTTATTTTAGGAATGGGATTACCTGTAACTGCATCTTATGTTGTATTATCTGTTTTAAGTGCTCCTGCTCTTGTAGGTCTTATGTTAACTCCAGAAATGGCAGGACTTGTAAATGCTGGTATTCAAATTCCTGAGGCGGCTATGTATTTACTATCAGCTCACTTGATTATCTTTTGGTTATCACAAGATTCAAATCTTACACCTCCTGTTTGTTTAGCAGCATTTGCAGCAGCAGCTATTGCAAAAACTCCTCCAATGCAAACTGGACTTGTATCTTGGAAAATAGGTAAGGGGATGTATATTATTCCTTTATTATTCGCTTTTACTCCACTTGTAAGTGGGGATTGGTTTGAGAGATTTGAAGTATTTATTTTCGCTTTCTTTGGTATTTTATGTTTTTCTATTGTTATGGAAGGTTTTTGGGATAAAAAGATGATGATTTTAGAAAGAGTTGTGTTTGCAGTTGCTACAATTTTATTATTAACAGAAGATGAAGCTTATCATTTTGAGTCATTTTTTGGTATAGTACAAACTACACATATCGTAGGATTTATTATCTTTGTTGTTTCTATGATATTACATAAAAAGTTGTTTAAAGAGGGAAACAAATATGCAGGAATTGATTAATACTTTAAAATCTTGTGGTTATGATCCACACTTTGTTCAGACAAAAGAAGAAGCTTTTAATTTAGCTAAAACTTTTATAAAAGAGGGCATGAAAGTGGGTCTTGGAGGTTCTGTTACTGTTGGCGAAATAGGATTACTTGATTATTTGACAAATAAAAAAGATATAACTTTATACAACCAATATGAACTTGGTATTTCTATGGAAGAAAATACACACAGAAGAAGACAAGGACTAGTTTCAGATATATTTGTTACAGGAATAAATGCCTTAACAAAAGATGGAAAGATAGTAAATGCTGATGGAAGCGGAAATCGAGTAGCTGCTTTTTGTTTTGGACCAAAAAAAATATTAGCAATAGTTGGTGTAAATAAAATCGTTGAAAATTTAGAAGATGGTTTTAAAAGAGTTATGGAAGTGGCAGCTATCAAAAATATAGACAGAATGAATAAAAAAGCAATAGAGATGGGAAAAGAGCCAAGACAAAATTTAAATACTATTGCTAATAAATTTACTTGGGTAAAAGCAGATGAAAAAGATAGAATCACAATTATTCTTATAAATGAAGAGTTAGGATATTAAAATGCATGATTATTTAATAATTGGTGCTGGAATTATTGGACTAAATATTGCTAAAAATTTAAAAGAGAGATTCCCTGATAGTAAAATTTTAATAATAGAAAAAGAGCCTGAAGTTGCAATGCATAGTAGTGGTAGAAATTCAGGAGTTTTGCATGCTGGATTTTATTACACTGCAAATTCTTTAAAAGCTAAGTTTACAAAAGAAGGTAATATCGCCCTTAAGAAGTTTTGTAAAGAGCGAAATCTAAAATTAAATGAGTGCAAAAAAGTAGTAGTAGCTACAAATGAAGATGAATTAAGTGGATTATTAGAGTTGAAAAATAGAGGTGATGCAAATGGAGTTGAGCTTCAATGGCTAAGAGAAGAAGAACTAAATACCCTTTATCCTAATATAAAAACCTATGAGAAAGCACTTCTCTGCCCAAGTACAGCAACAGTAAATCCAAAAGAAGTAACAAAAGAGTTTGCAAAAGTTATACAAGAACTAGGAGTCGAGTTACTTTTAGATTGTAAATATATCTCTTCAAGTAAAGATGCAATTCTTACAAGTAAGGGTGAATTTTACGCTAAAAAAGTGATAAATTGTGCAGGTTTATATGCTGATAAAATTGCAAGAAATTATGGCTTTTCAAAGGATTATGTAATCATTCCTTTTAAAGGAGTATATTTAAAAGATAAAACAAATGCTTCACACCTTAGAACAAATGTTTATCCAGTACCAAACTTAGAAAATCCTTTTTTAGGAGTTCATTATACTTTAACAGTAGATAATGAGAGTAAAATAGGACCAACAGCTATTCCTGCTTTTTGGAGAGAAAACTACAAAGGTTTTGATAACTTCTCTTTAAAAGAGTTTTTAGAAATTTCATATTATGAGTTAAAGCTTTTTATTACAGATGCTTTTTCATTTAGAAGTTTAGCTTTTAGTGAGATAAAAAAGTACAATTTTAAATATTTTAAAAACTTAGCTATGAAACTAACTAAAAATATGAATCATGATGGTTTTG
Organism: Arcobacter iocasae; assembly: GCF_042214795.1. Lineage (GTDB taxonomy): Bacteria > Campylobacterota > Campylobacteria > Campylobacterales > Arcobacteraceae > Arcobacter > Arcobacter iocasae. Next base: position 2,477,332 of record NZ_CP090177.1, read on the forward strand.
ACTCTTGGAGTACACCAGGTATACGAGCACAACTTTTAAATAAACACACCCTAGAACTTGTACAGGATTTTGTAGTGGAATCTGATGAAAACTCAGTTCATGTATTAAATGCAGTTAGTCCTGCATTTACCTCTTCAATTCCTTTTGCAAATTGGGTAGTTGAAGAGCATATCTTAAAATAAAAAAGAATTCTTTTTTATTTTAAGGTAAAATTTCATCTTTTACTTTTACACATTCCTCATAAACATTATCAAGTAATTGTCTAGCTTTTTTTTCTCTTCTATATTGTCCAAAAAAGTATATTAAGGCAAAGGCACCTAATAAATCAAATGTAAAAGCAAACCAAGCTTCCATAAGAAAAGCATAAATTCCCCAAGAAAAAGTAGATACCAAAAGTAAAAGCTTCATCTTAAACGAATCTTTTGAAATAGTAGCCAAAGGTGTTGTAATAGATGCTAATACTAAAAATAGACCTTCATACTCTTTTAAACCTAAAAGTAAAAATATAGAAAAAAATGGAATAGAATATAAAATTGCTCTTTCAAGTTTTCTATACTCAAATGCTCCAACATAATACATAAGGGCTATTATAACTGATTGATAAACTCCATGTATCCCACCACTTTGATATAAATCAGGTATTATAAAAACAACTGAAGTTCCTAATAAAATTTTTGTTTTTATTAAATCTTTTATTGCCATACCAATGGCATTTAAAACTATTGCTAATACGCCTAGCAAAGGCACCAATAAGGAAAACATAAAGTTTTCCTTTTAAAATTTAAAATTAGCTAATTTCATAAGTGATATGCTAACAGGTTTTATTAGCTTATCATTGAAATCATAATGCACATTGTGACAAGCTTTTTGATGTTTTTCAATTCCATCATCACTTCCTACAAGAGCAAAGGCTCCTGGGATTTTATTTAGATAATAACTAAAATCTTCACTTGCCATAATTGGAGTTGCAATATTGCTTTGCCAGTTTTCACCTAAAGTATCTTTTAATACTTCTCGCACCTTTGAAGCTTCATCTTTATGGTTAATTGTTGGTTGATATCTATCTCTTAAATCAATATCCACATCAACATTATATGCTAAGGCAATGCCTTTTGATATCTCTTCTATTTGATTAAATACTTTTGTTTTTAACTCATTTGTAGGAACCCGAATACTTCCTTCAACCTTTGCATTATCTGGAATCACTGTTACCCCACTAATCGCATCTATTGATGTAACAGAAACTACAACGGCATCTTGTGGTGCTACTTGTCTACTTGCGATTTGTTGTAGTGCCATAGTTAAAGCAGAAGCTGCAAGAACTGGGTCTTTACAAATTTCAGGTTGAGAGGAGTGTCCTCCCAAACCTTTTAATGTAATATGAAAAGTTCCATTTCCAGCCATTACTGTACCTTCAGGACAAACAGCTTGACCAAATTTAATAGCTGGCCAATTGTGCCAACCAAAAATCATATCAATTCCATCTAAACATCCCTCTTCAATCATCTTCTTAGCTCCATGACCTCCTTCTTCAGCAGGTTGAAATATAAGAGATACTGGGTTTGTTAGTTTATCTTCATTTTGTTTTAACCAAATAGCAGCTGCCATTAAAGTTGCTGTATGCCCATCATGTCCACAAGCATGCATGCATTGATGTTTAACTGATTTATATGAAACATCAGTTTTTTCTTCTAGTGGAAGAGCATCAATATCTCCTCTTAAAGCTATATGAGGACCTTTCTTATCTTGAGCAAGTAATCCAACTGTGCCAGTGCCTGCATAAGTTTTATATGTAATATTATGTTTGTCTAATATCTCTCTTATTGCTTTTGCGGTATTGGTCTCTTCCCAAGTTAATTCGGGATTTTTATGTAAATTATGTCTAAAATTTGTAGCAAATTCTACTACTTCATCAAAATTTTTATACATACCGACTCCTTTTTATTATAAACACTGAATCACTTTTGCTAATTCATTATATTTTGTTAGGCAATCATCACAATTAACTAAAATCTTTGATTTTGCTATTATGTAACTTTTGCCTGTTGTTCTATTTCTTATTACATTTTGTCCATCGATATTTTCAACCCCATCAAAGGTACCAATGAATTTTGTACCCCTTAAACTTACAGTTTCTAATCTTTCACCTGGTTTAATTTTGTCTTCGTATTGTAAATATGCCAATCTAGCAGAGGTACCTGTTCCTGTTGTGCTTCTACAAATAACTCCAGGGTGAACATAAGTTGTTGAGCGTGAGGTATAAAAACCATCTTCTTTTTTCTCAACTCCTCCCATAAAATGTAGAAAAGGAACTGGTCCCACATCACCTAATAAATAGTGTCTTAATGACTCTTTTTTTCTAACTGCTTCAACTATTAAGTAAGCTGTATCGCTCAATTTTTTTTCTTCATCAATTGTAAGATTAAATCCTAATTCACTAGCCTCTACAAGGATATAAAAACCACCACTATAAGCTACAGAGTAGGTGATTTCACCTAACTCTTGAATTACTATTTTCTCTTTATATTGGTGAATATAACTTGGAAGTCCTTCACAAGTTATAGATTCAACCACCCCATTTTCAACTTTAGCTTCAATATCTACAAGTCCAGCTGGAGCTTCAAGTTTAAAGTTTAAAATACCATCTTTTTTTTCAACTAATCCATTTTCAATAATTGCAGTTGCAGTACACATGGTATTTGAACCAGAATATATAGGATAACCCATAACTTCCATGATAATATATCCTACAACTGCTTCTTCATTTTTTGAAGGAACAACTAAGTCTATAGACATCTCCGGTATTCCATATGGTTCGTAAAGAAGGGTTTTTCTCAAATCATCAGCATGTGCTTGCAAATAAAGCATTTGCTCTCTTACACTATTGCCCTCTAACTCTTTAACACCTGTAAATACTATTCTACTTACATCACCACCTGCATGGGTATCAATTAGTCCTATTGTGTGTGGCTTATTCATTCTCTACCTTTAAAGAGTATTTCTCACCATGCTTTTTCCATTGAGAATCAGGCACTATTACTATTTTACCTAAATATCCTTTTCCTCTTGAAACAAAATATTTTTCTGCTTCATGAAGGTTTGATAGTTTAAATGTTGCATGTAAAATAGGCTTTAGTTTTCCTTCTTTTATCCATTGCATTAACTGTTTTGCTTCATTTTTTGTACCATGTGATACCCCATGAATCTCCACTTGATAAAGATATATTTTTGACCATAATATTTCAGTGATATTGAAAGAACTAGCTCCTGCGATACTTAGTCTTGGATAGTCATCTCTTTTTTTCATGTCCACAATCATTGTATCAATAAAAATATTTGTATATTCTCCACCAACTAAATCCATAACAGCATCAATATTTTCACCCTCTGTTGCTTCTAAAATTCTTTGTTTTAAAGTTGAGAGTTCACCTCTATCAATCACTTTTTGTGCACCAAGAGCTAAAAGTTCCTCTTCTTTATCTTTAGAACTAAGGGCATAAGGAATTGCGCCTAAGACTTTGCACATTTGAATTAGTGCGGTTCCAACTCCTCCACTTGCTCCACTGATTAAGACTTTATCACCTTTTTTCACTCTTGAGGCATTTAGCATTCTAAATCCAGTTTGATATGAACACATACCTAATGAAGCTAGTTGGGCATCATCAATATCTTTATTTGGCATTGCATAGAAGTTTTCACTAGGAATGGCTACATATTCTGCATATCCACCATCTTTTCCATGTCCATAATAATCAGGTATTAAATTTAAATCGGGATTTTGTGATAAATAGATATTAAAATCAACAAGTCCTCTTTGACCTATTAGACTTTTATTTTCATCATCTGCAACTTTTTCAACAACTCCAACGATATCTGCCCCTTGAATTCGAGGAAAGGTGAAGGTATTATCTCCTGTCATATTAAAAGAAGTTACTTCTTCTTTATTATTATCATCAACTGGATATAAACCTTCTCTGGCTTTTCTATCTGTATTGTTTTTAGCTGTTGCTGTTACTTTTATAAGAACCTCACCTTTTTTAAGTGTAGGAATCTCAACATCTTTATATATTAACTTATCTATTCCACCATGACCAATTAAGACCATGGCTTTCATTGTATTATTTTGCATAATTGCTCCAATTAATTTTAATTTATATTCTTAGGTATAAAATTAACTGGAGTGTTCTATCACATTAAAATATACTCTGTTAAAAGAGTATATACTTATAAATTTGATGTCTTTTATTTTCATTTAGACGACCAATACGGGGCATTTAGCTAGACCAGAGATTTTGTGAGAAGTCCCACCAAGTAAATAACCTGTTAAGTCACCTTGTCCTTGTTTTCCAACAACAATAAGGTCAATATCATTTGTTTTTGCAAAATGTAATATTTGTTTTGCTACTTGTCCTGATCTAATAAATCCTTTAATCTTACCTTCTTCTAAACCTAAATTAGAAGCTATTTTTTTACCATCTTCTACAATTTCTTTTGCATATTGACCTAAAACATCATCCATATTTTCATACTCAATTGCACCCCTTACCATAGATAAAGAGCCTTCAACAAAACTATGATGTCTAAATACAGAAACAATATTTAATTCACTATTAAAACTTTTGCAAATCTCACAAGCTTTTTCAAGTGCAGTGTAAGCTAACTCTGAACCATCTAGTCCTACTAGTACTTTTTTAAACATAATTGTTCCTTTATCTAAAAGCTAAATCCCTAAAATATAGGGCAATTTGTGGGAAGAATATTAGTGCAACAGCCACTGATAAAAGTATAAATATAAAAGGAGGTGTACCTTTTATTACTTCAAAATATGGTCTTTTGAATATAGCAATTGCTGTAAAAATATCACAACCAAATGGTGGGGTAGCAGAACCAATTGCAACTTGTAATGTAATAATAGTACCAACTAAAACAGGATCCAATCCAACAGAATCAACAACTGGTGCAAATATTGGAACAAGTACTAAGATTACAACAATCGGATCAACAAACATACACCCAACAAAGAATGCAACAGAAATTACTGCTAATACTCCATATGGTCCCATTTCCCTAATACCAATTGATGCTAATATTTCTTGTGGAACTTGTGCAAAAGATAAAATCCAAGCAAATGCTGCCCCAGCAGCTACGAGTATAAATACAACAGCTGTAACTAAACCAGTTGCAACAGCTGAACTATAAAATTCTTTAAATTTCATAGTTCTAAATATAACACCTTCTAGAAATAAAGCATAAGCAACACTAACAGCAGCAGCTTCAGTTGGACTAAAAATACCACCAAAAATACCACCTATAATGATTACTGGAAATCCTAAAGGCCATAAAGCATGATAAAATGCTAATAGTCTATCTTTCCATGTAGATTTTTCTTGAGTTGGTATATCATGTTTATACGCATAACCAATACAATATATTGAAAAAAGAACTAAAATTAAAAGTCCAGGCCCAATACCAGCAATAAAAAGTTCAGGAATTGAAGTTTTTGAAACAATTCCATAAATAATCATCCCAATACTAGGTGGAATTAAAAAAGCAATATCACTAGAGTTGATTATTAAAGCAAGGATAAATGAATCTTTATATCCACCTTTTTGTAATCTTGGTCTAAGTGGAGAACCAATTGCTACAACAGTAGCTTGGGTTGAACCTGAAACGGCCCCAAACATAGCACAAGCACAAGCTGTACTAACTGCCAAACCACCTTTTATATGTCCAACAAAAGACATTACTAAATCAATTAGTTTTTCAGCTGATTTTCCTCTTGTCATAATATCTGCTGATAAAATAAACATAGGAACTGCAATAAGCGCAGCTGGTCTTATACCACCCATCATTTGCTGAATCATAAATTGCATTCTATCAAAATCACCAAATACTTCATAGAATCCAACAGTTGAACCTGCAATTAGAGGTATCATCATTGGAAAGCCTAAAAGTAATAATACAACCATTATAGAAAAAATTAAAATTGCCATTTCTTACTCCTAAACTTCTATTTGATTTGCTGCATCTGTATAACCATCTTTAATATTTGAAGAAAGGTACACATCTTCGTGTCTAATATTTTTAAGTATTGTTGTAAAATATTGTAAGCCTGTGATTATAAAACCAATAGGAACCCATAAATAGATAATATAAACATCAATCCCTAGTGCGGGTAATATTCTGCCACTATTGTATATGCTTATGATATACAAAATCGCATAATATGATAAAAAAAACATAAATATACCAGTTATCGCTGAAATAATAATCATAAATATTTTTCTCAAATTAGAATTTAATAAGTCATAAATAGCTGACATTCTTATATGTCTACCTTGTCTTGCTGCATAACTCAATCCAGCAAAAGTTACAATAACTATAAAAATCATATTTAATTCATCAGTGAATATAATTGCATCATTGAAAATAAATCTACTAACAACCGCTGCAATAGTATTTATAGCCATTGCTATAATCCCAAGTCCTAACATCAGTTTTTCAAATTTACTAATCATTTTATCCATAAAGTCAAGACCTTTTAAAAGAGGGTTAATCTTCTCTTTGGATACTTTTTCTGAATTTTCCATATAAACTCCTGAATAGATAGCTTAAGTGCTATCTATTGTTTTATTAAAACTAAAAAGTCTTATTTTGCATTTTTTTCTGCTTCTTCTAGATCTTTTCTCATTTGTGCTAAAAGTTTTTTATTTGAAGCACTTTTTTCAGCAAATTTTTCTTGAACTGGTTTTGCTCTGTCTTTAAATACTTGTCTTTCTTCTTTTGTTAGTGTAACAATTTTATAATCAGGATTTGTTCTTACTATTCTTCCTAAACCATAAGCATCAAGTTTTTGTGCCTCTTTTAAAATCACTTTTTCAGCATGAGCAGAAGCATCTTGTACAAGTTTTTTATCTTTGGCACTTAATTTATCATAGAATTTTTTGTTTGTAACTGCACAAGCATTAAAACTACTATGTCCCATATAAGTTAAAACTTTTGATAATTTATCTAAATCATAAGCTTCAATCCAAACAGTTGGGTTTTCTTCCCCATCAACCATGTTTGTTTTTAAAGCACCAATTAAATCTCCCCAACTCATAGGAACAGGAGAAGCTCCAAATGCTTTATATGTATCAACTAAAATTGGAGAACCTGGCATTACTCTCATTTTTTTACCTTGTAAATCTTCAGGTGTTCTAAATACTTCATTTGTAGTAATTGCCATTTCACCTTCAGGAAAAACTGCTAATAATTCTAATCCATGTTTATTAAAAATTGGAGGTAACATTTTGTTAATAGCTTTTGAGTTTTTGAAAAAATAATCTAACTCTTTTGTATCAGTTGGTAAAATATAAGGTAGTGTAAATAGATCCATTTCTGGAATTGTTCCACCCATATAACCAGTTGATTGACCTAAAAATTGTAATAAACCAAATTTAGTTTGTTCTAAAAGGTCTGTCTCTTCTCCTAATGAACCAACAGGATAGATTTTGATTTTATTATCAGAATGACTTTCAATATAGTTTTTAAATGCAACTGCATAAATACCTTGAGGGTCATCTAATCCTTCACCCATTGCATACTTCCATGTAGCTGCACTAAGACTTGTTGCAGCTATCATACCTGCAAGAACTAGAGATTTTAAGTTAATTAATTTCATAAATTTTCCTTTATTTTTTATTATTTGTTTTGAACACCATTATCTTGTGTATTCTAAAAAGATTTTCTATTTTAATCCTCCTTTATACTCTATTTAATGAATAACTCTCTTGGGAAATCACAAAAGGTTTCAACTCCAGTATCTGTTATATAGATACTTTCAGTTATTTCCATTCCCCAATCAGCTTGCCAAATACCTGGCATAAAGTGAAAAGTCATACCGGGCTCTAATACTGTTAAGTCAGTTGATCTTAAACTACAAGTTCTCTCACCCCAATCAGGAGGATAACTAACTCCCACAGGGTAACCACATCTTGCACCATTTCTATCAATACCATATTTGTGCATTACCGTATCAACTGCATTTGCAATATCACAAGTTCTATTTCCAGGTTTTGCTTGTTCTAACCCTGCATCAATAGCTTCTATTAGTGCTTTTTCAGCATCATAATATTTTTGATTGGGTTTGCCCATAAAAATAGTTCTTGACATAGGACAATGATATCTTTTATAACAACCTGATATCTCAAAATAAGTTGCCTCATTCTTTTTAAAAGGTCTCTCATCCCAAGTAATATGAGATGCAGATGCATCAGCACCTGATGGTAATAATGGCACAATAGAAGGATAATCTCCTCCATAACCATCAACACCAGCAATTGCAGTTTCATAAATTTGTGAAACAACATGACTTTTTGGAATACCAACTCTTACCACATCTAAAACTCTTTGATGTATCTTTTGAGTAATTTTTCCTGCTATTTTCATGTATTCAATCTCTTTTTCAGATTTAATACCTCTAGCCCAATTCACTAAATTATTTGCATTTATAAAGTTTGCATTTGGCAAAGTTGCTGTTAATCTAAAATGAGCTTCAGCAGTATAATAATAACTATCTCGCTCTGTTGCTATTACACATTTATCCCATTTTTTTTTATTAAGAACATTTTCCCCAATCCATGTCATAGGATGTTCATCTAAGTTTTGTACATATTTTTCTGGATAACCATAAAGATTATCTTCTTTCATATAACATTTTATCAATGCTGCATTTCTATCCATAAGTCTTCCAAACCAAATAGGCTCATCTTCATCAAGGGAAATAATAACCCCTTGATGAACATAGAAAGACCAACCATCATATCCTGTAAGCCAATTCATATTTCCAGGATCAGTTGCAATTAAAACATCGATTCTTCTTTGTTGCATCAATGATTTAACTCTTCTAATTCTTTGGACATACTCTTTTTTAGTAAAAGGTAATTTTTCTCTCATATTAGTTTCCTATTTAACAGGACCTACCCAAACTTGTTGAGTATTCACAAACATTTTAATACCATGAGGACCTAATTCTCTTCCTAAACCTGATTTTTTAACTCCACCACTTGGAAGTCTAGGATCTGATTTTACAATTCCATTAATTGAAACTTGACCAGTAACAATTTTACTTGCTATTAGTTTACCTTTTTCAACATCTCCTGTCCATACCGAACCACCTAAACCATAGTCAGTGTCATTTGCAATTTCTAATGCATGGTCTGTATCTTTTGCTTTAATAACAGCTGCTATTGGTCCAAATGTTTCTTGGCAAGATACGACCATTCCTGGTTCCACATCTGCTAAAAGGGTTACAGGAAAAAAGAATCCTTTACCTTCGATTTTATTTCCACCTAAAACTAGTCTTGCTCCTGCACTTACTGATTTATCAACTTGTTGGTGCATTTCTTCAACTAACTCTTTTCTGGCTATTGGACCAATTTTTGTTGATTCATCTTTTGGATCACCTAAAGTTAATTTTTCAAATCTCTCTTTTAATAAAGAGATAAATTTTTCATAAATAGGTTCTTCTACAATGATTCTTTTTGCAGCAATACAAGATTGACCAGCATTGATATATCTTGAAAGAACAATTACATCTGCTGCATGTTCTAAATCTTTTGTATCAGCTAATACAATTGCTGCATCACTTCCACCAAGTTCTAGTACTACTGGTTTGATTTCACTTCCAGCGATTGCACCAACAGCTGAACCAGCTTTTGATGAACCTGTTAATGATACACCAGTAACAAGTGGATGTCTAATAATTGATTCAATTTGTGAGTGGTTAATAACTACATTTTGAACTAAATTTTTAGGCATACCTGCTTTTTCAAAAGCTTGTATAATTTTAACTGCACATAGTGGAGTATGAGAATCATGTTTCATAATACAAGTGTTTCCTGACATAAGTGCAGGTGCTAAATATCTAAAAGCTAACCAAAATGGTGCATTCCAAGGAAGTAATCCTAAAGTTACACCTAATGGTAAATATTGAACAAAGCTTTCAGTTGCATCAGAATCAATATATTCTGTTTTTAAATATTCCCCAGCATTTTGAGCGTAATGTTCTGCTGCCCAAGCTGCTTTTGTTACTTCACCTCTTGCTTCATTGATAGGTTTACCCATCTCTTCAGTCATAGGGAGAGCATATTCATCAAGATTATCTTTCATCTCTTTTGCAACAGCTCTTAAAAGCTCAGCTCTTTGTTCAAAAGAACTGTCTCTCCAAGAGTTTACATATGTCTCTTGTGATTTTTCAATTATCTCTCTTACTTCTTCAGCTGTATTCATAGGAATCTCATACACTGTTTCTTCAGTGTATGGATTTATTGATTTAAAGTGTGTTGAACTATATCCCATAATAACCCCTTAGCCTAAGATTGCTTCAACAGATTTTACAAATCTGTTTAGACCTTCTTTTAAAGTATCTTCTTCAATTGTTAATGGAGGAATAAATTTGATAATTTCACCTGTACTACAAGCTCCAATAATCAAACCATTTTCAAAACATTTTGTAGTGATTTCTTTTGTCATTGCTGCACTTTCAAAATCAATTGCTAGCATCATTCCTTTTTGTCTTATACCTTTTACAGCATCATATTTAGAGTTTAAAGCATCTATAGTCTCTCTTATGATGTTACCTTTTCTTTTTGTTTCATTATTAAACTCATCATCTTTGAAATAATCTAAACCAACTTTACCTGCTACAAAAGAGATACCTTGTCCTCTAAATGTACCTGTATGTTGTCCCGGGTTCCAAGCTTTATCAATCTCTGGTTTATTAACTAACATTCCAATAGGAGTTCCAAAACCACCTAAACCTTTTGCTAAAATAATAATATCTGGATCAACATCTAAATCATCGAAACTAAAGTAGCTTCCACATCTTCCTACACCACATTGAATACTGTCTAAAATAAATAGTGCTCCAGTATCTTTTGCTAGTTTTTGCACACCTTGTAACCACTCTTTTGTAGCAACTCGTACACCACCTTCTGCTTGTACTGGCTCAACAATAAAACCAGCAGGAGGCAACATCCCTGAACCTAAATCAAACATTTTTTGTCTTAAGTTTTCTAAAGCTTCCATATCATTAAAAGTATCTCTAATAACATTATTTAAAGGAACTCCTGAACTACTTCTAAAAGCATTGTTTGCGGTACAAGCTAATGCACCTAATGTCATACCATGGAAACCTCTATTAAAAGCAACAATTTCTGTTCTACCAGTAACTTTTCTAGCTAATTTAAGTGCTGCTTCAACTGCATTTGTTCCAGTTGGTCCTGTAAATTGAACTTTTCTATCCGCCCACCCTCGTGGTTCTAATACATTTTTTACAAATGTATTTATAAAGTCTCTTTTTACATCTGTAAACATATCTAGTGAGTGAACAACTCCATCTCTTTGGATGAAGTCAATTACTGCTTCTTTCATTTTTGGATTATTATGTCCAAAATTTAAAACACCTGCACCTGCAAAAAAGTCTATAAATTCTTTATTATTTTCATCTATCATTACTGCGTTTGATGACGATTTAAAAACAGTTGGTACTGCTCTACAATAAGCTCTAATTTCTGATTCGTGTTTTTCAAATGTATTCATTTCATTTGTCATTTTTTTTCCTTAAAATATTTTATTAGTTTTTTTGATTTTGTGGAAAAGACCCTACGAGATAAGTAATATGTTTAATGTAATAATTTTATTTATGTATTAAACAATATTGCTTAATAGCACAATTAAAGTAATCAAAGGTAATTGTGCAGGGTCTACCTGGCACCTAGAATGAAGTTTTTGTCTTGAATTAATATATTTTGTATTTGTTTTATTGGATGTGGAATAATATACATAATATTTGAGAAGATAAAAGAATTAAATACTTTTTCTAATTCTAATAATCTATTATTATAAAAAATCATATTAACCCCTTTCCTTATTTTATCATGCAAGAAGTCTAACCAAAATAAAAATCTATGTCAATTTTAAGTTGTATATAAAATATACAACTTTATTGTAGTTTTTTATTGGTATAAACTATCAATTTAAATATTGTATTAGGTGTATTCTTAAACTTTAAATAAATTAAAAACTTATTTTAAAATTTGAAGTTAAATAATATTATTTTTATTACTTATTTAAAAAGATAAATAAAGTCATATTTTATATTTTAAAGCTATTATTTTAACTTATTTAATATATTTGGAAAAATAATGATAAAAAATCTTTTTAAATCAAGAGTAGCTTTACTTTATATATTGTCAATATCTATGGTCTTTGCTTTTTCTGCTTGGATGAGTTTACTCAATAATTATGTGGTAGAAGTGGCTTCTTTTGATGGTAGCCAAATAGGGATCTTACAAAGTTTAAGGGAAATTCCTGGCTTTTTGGCCTTTACAGTTATTTTAGTAATTATGTTTGTTGCTCAACAAAGATTAGCTTATATTTCAATGATAGCTTTAGGTTTGGGAGTATTTTTAACTGGACTTTATCCTAGTGCTTTGGGTTTATATTTAACTACAATTTTGATGTCTATTGGGTTTCATTATTTAGAAACTTTAAATCAATCACTATCTTTACAATGGCTTGATAAGGCAAAAGCTCCAATAGTTTTAGGAAAAATTACAGCGGCTAGATCTGTTACTTCACTTATTGTCTTTGTTTTAATATATATTATGATGAAATTTTATAGTGTAGAGTACAAGTATGTTTATGCATTTTTTGGTTTGATTACTTCACTTATTGCCATAATAGCTTGGATAGGATTTGAACATTTTAAAGATGATGTGGTACAAGAGAAAAAATTAGTTATAAAAAAAGAGTATTGGCTTTTTTATATTTTAACATTTTTTGCAGGGGCTAGAAGACAGATATTTGTAGTATTTGCTGGATTTTTACTTGTAGAGAAATTTGGTTTAGATATTGAAAATATGGTGACTTTACTTTTTATTAATGCTATTTTAAATATATATCTTGCACCAAAAATCGGTAAGTTTATTGTAAAAGTAGGGGAATCAACTACTTTAAAAATAGAATATATTGGGCTAATGCTAGTTTTTACATCTTATGCTTTTGTTGAAAATATTTATTTTGCATTTTTCTTATATATTATTGATCATTTACTGTTTTCAATGGCAATTGCTCTAAAAACATATTTTCAAAAAATTGCAGATCCAAAAGATATAGCAAGTGCTAGTGCTGTTAGTTTTACTATAAATCACATTGCAGCTGTATTTTTACCATTTTTCTTAGGTTTAATTTGGTTATATTCCCATTCACTTGTTTTTATAATTGGTGCACTTATTGGTTTAGCATCTTTTATTTTATCTTTTTTAGTTCCTCTTCATCCAAGCCAAGGGTTTGAAACTACTTTAGTAAAAAAAGAGAGTATTGCTTAAGTTACTTTCTTTTTGAAAAACCAAGTTGCAATAATAAGTGTAACAACTCCTAGTGCAATCATGGGCAAAATCTCCCAGATTGCAATTTCCCAAGAGATATCTTTTAAAAATAGACCTTTTAAAAGTATCAAAAAATATTTTAGTGCAATAAAATTTGTAAAAGGGATAAGCCATTGGGGCATATTTTCAATAGGTGTTGCAAATCCAGACATCAAAATTGAAGGTACTAAAAGTATAAAAGCTCCTAAAATTCCTTGTTGCTGAGTTGAAGAAATAGAAGAGATAAATAATCCAAAGCCAACAACTGAAAATACAAAAGCAAAAATTGAAACTATTAAAATACTAAGTGAACCAATAAAAGGAACACCAAAAAATGTAATAGCACTTAAAAAAATAATACTAGCTTCTAAGATACTAATAATCATAGGAGGAATAGTTTTTCCAATGATTAAAATTGTAGGACTAAGTGGTGCCACTGAGATTTGTTCAAAAGTTCCAAGTTCCCTCTCTCTAGCAACTGATAATGAAGTTAAAATCAAAGCAATAAGTATAGTTAAACTTCCAACTAAATTTGGAAGTATCCACCAAAAATTCTCTAAATTTGGATTGTACCAATTTCGAACTACTAAGGTATCTTTATTTTTTGAAAAGAAATTATTAATGCTAAGTTGAACATATCCAACTGCAATTTGAGCACTTGTTGATTTCCTTCCATCTGCAATAATTCCTATGTTTGCAGTTTTGCCTTTTTGCATATTCTTTGCAAAATCTTGAGGTATCTCAATTCCAGCTAGGATTTCTTGAGAATCTATTTTCTCTTTTAAATCATCGTAGCTTTTTAAATAAAGTACTTGTGTAAAACGGTCACTATATTTTAAAGTACGGATGAGTTCTTGACTTTGGGTTGAATTGTCCCTATCTAAAACACCTATATTGATATTTTTAACTTCCATAGTTATTGCAAAAGAGAATAAAACAAGCATAATAATAGGTGGTACAATAATCACAATACGAGAACGCTTATCACTCCAAATGGCTAAAAATTCTTTTCTAATAAGAGATATTAATTGATAAATCATGAGCTTAACTTCTTTTTAGTAATAATAAAAATAATTCCAAATAAAAACAGACCAATACCTAACATCCAAAGGGTATTTGGAATAATGATTTCATAAATATCTCCTGCTAAAAAGAGTGTTTGTAGTATATTTATAAAATATCTTGCTGGTATGATATGTGTTAAAAACTGTAACCAAGATGGCATACTACTTATTTGAAAAATAAATCCTGATAAAATCATAGCAGGTAAAAACCCTATGATTAAAGCCATTTGTGCTGCAACAAATTGATTTTTTGCTAAAGTTGAAATAAGTAAACCAATACTAAGTGCTGCAAATAAATAGACACTGGAAGTCAAAAACAAAAGTAAATATGAACCTCTAAATGGAATCTCAAACCAAAATAAAGTAATAAGTACACAAATAAGAAGTGAAAAAAGCCCTAAAACAAAGTATGGTAAAAGCTTTCCTAAAAGCAATTCTAATATTGTAATAGGAGTTGACATTATAGCTTCCATTGTACCTCTTTCCCACTCTCTTGCTACTACTAAAGCAGTTAAAAGCGTACCAATAAGTGTTAAAGTTATGGCAATAGAACCTGGAAGTAAAAAGTAACTACTCAATAATGGTGCATTAAACCAATATCTTGTTTGAATATCAATATTTGCTTTTGCTGAGAGTTTTTCATATTCAAGCCAATTTTGCCATAAAGCAAAACTGTATTTGATAACAAAATTTGCAATACTAGGTTCACTTCCGTCTGTGATAATTTGTATTTTTGGTTCACCTTTTAAAATATCTTTATCAAAAGTTGCAGGAACTACAATCATGGCTCTTAGTTTTCCTTCTTGTAGTTGTTTTACAAAAGTTCTTCTATCTTTTGCTATTTGTACATCAAAGCTTTCACTAGCTTGAAAAGCTTTTATCAAACTAGAAGTATGGGCAGAGTTTTTTTCAATTACAACTCCCACTGGAATATGTTTTGAATCTAGTGAAATAGCATAACCCATCAAAAAAAGTAGCATAAGAGGTAAAACAAAAGCTATGATTAATGCACTTGGGTCTCGAATTATTTGTAAACTCTCTTTGATAAAAAGGGCTGATAACCGTTGTTTATTCATTATCATCTTCTTCTCTTTTAATAAGTTCAATAAAAGTATCTTCCATCGTAGCATTTGAACCAACTTGGCTAATAAGATTATATGGAGTATCTAATGCTATTGCTCTACCTTTATAAATCAAAGCTATTCTGTCACAATATTCAGCTTCATCCATAAAGTGAGTTGTTACCATTATAGTCATACCTTTTTGTACCATTGCATAGATATGATTCCAAAATTCTCGTCTAGTAAGTGGATCAATCCCAGAAGTTGGCTCATCTAAAAAAAGCACTACAGGGTCATGCATAACAGCACAAGCAAGTGAAAGTCTCTGTTTATATCCCAAGGGCAAGTTTTTTGAAGCTGTCTTTTTATATTTTTCTAGCTCAAAAATTTGAATCATACTATTTATTTTTTCTTTTTTTTGTTTTCCCCTTAAGCCATAAACACCTGCAAAAAACTTTAGATTTTCAAAAACAGAGATATCCCCATAAAGTGAAAACTTTTGTGACATATATCCAATCTTGCTACGGGCTTTATGTGAAGAGGTTTCTAAACTCATTCCTAAAACATGCGCTTCCCCACTTGTAGGTTTTACAAGCCCACATAACATTTTAAATGTAGTTGATTTTCCAGCTCCATTTGGTCCCAAAAATCCAAAGATTTCACCTCTTTTTATCTTAAAGCTTACATCATCTGTAGCTTTAAAACTTCCAAAAGTTTTACTAAGATGGGAAGCTTCAATTAAAGTGCCTTCATTTTCTTCAAACTCTCCCATTTGTTTTGCCAATAATGATTCTCCATCAAAGTTACCTTTTAAAATATTTATAAAACCATCTTCAAAATTTGGCTGCATATCTTCATAAGTGCAATTTTGGGCTTCTAGTTTTTCAAGAGTTGGTAAACTTTCTTTATTTTCACAAATTAGTTTGATACTATTTCCTAAGATTACCCCATCTTTTATTTGCTCATGTTTTAATGCCAATCTTAGTGTTTGTCTTTTATCTTTTATTTCTCCTACTATTTTGAAAACTTTGCCTTCCATAGTTTTACTTAAGTCTTTTGGGATTCCTTCAAATAAAATAGAACCTTCATTTAAAAGTATTACTTCATCACAAAGTTCTGCTTCATCTAAATAAGCAGTACTCCAAACAACTCCCACATCATCTTCAACCAATTTATTAACAATCGCCCATAACTCTTTTCTAGAAATTGGGTCAACTCCAACACCTGGCTCATCTAAAAGCAAAAGCTCTGGCTTTTTTATCAAAGCACAAGCTAGACCTAGTTTTTGTTTCATTCCACCAGATAAATTTTTGGCAAGAAATGATTTGAATTTGCCCAAGTTGATAAATTCCAATAATTCATTGATTCTTTTTTCTTGTTCATCTTTTGGAATAGATTGCAAGTTTGCATATAAAGTGAGGTTTTCTAAAACACTTAAATCTTCATATAATCCAAACTTTTGAGGCATATATCCGATTTTACTTTGTATTTTGTCTGCATCTTTTGGTAAAGAATAATCCAAAACTTTTAACTCTCCATCATCAGCATCTAGAAGTCCAGTCATAAGTCTAATAAGAGTAGTTTTTCCTGCTCCATCTGGTCCTACTAATCCTGTTATTTTTCCTTTTTTTATGTTTATATCTAGTTTTGAAATAGCAGGGATTTTGTTAAATGTTTTTGTAATTTGTTTTGCAACAACTAATGACATTTTTATTTGTCTTTGCCTAAATTGTCAAACTCTATGGTTACTGGCATTCCTTGTTGAATAAAGTTATCATGCTCTTGCAATATAAGTCGAACACGATATACAAGTTGTGTTCGTAACTCTTGTGTTTGTACACTTTTAGGTGTAAATTCGGCTTGTGGTGAGATAAAACTCACAATTGCTTTGTATGGTTTGTTTGGTCTTGAATCTGTATAAACTTTTGCTTGCATATTAGGTTTTATTACTCCTAAATACTTTTCATCTATATAACTTCTCACCCAATATTGATTTTCTAAAGCCATTTCCATAATTGAAGCACCTTGTGGTACTATAGCTCCTATTTCATATACTCTTGTTAATATTGTGCCATCATTTGGAGCAAATAATTGTGTATCATTTAGATGAATTTTTGCCTCTTTTTCTTGCACTTGTAAATATTGTAATTTTGCACGAGCCGATTGGATATCTTCTTTTTGATAACCATTTTGTAGTTGTTCATAGTTGTTTTTATCATAATCATATTGTGCTTTTGCACTATTGTATGAAAGTAAAATTTCATCATGTTTTTCTACAGGGATTGAATTTGTTTTGAGAAGTTTGTTATATCTTTTCAAATCTATTTGTGCTTTATTTAAAACAGCGGAACTTTTAGATAATGAAGCTTTAGCTTTTGCTATTTCTTCTTTTCTATATCCATTTTCTAGCTTTTTTATTTGGATTTTTTGTATATTAATTTGAGCTTGAATTTCATCAAGTGATTGTTGATATAAATCCTTATCAACAGAAGCTAATAAATCACCTTTTTTGACTTTTTGTCCCTCATCAAAATAGAGCTTTGATATTTTTCCTGAAACTCTCAATCCCAATGAAACCGTTCTTAAATCAACATTTCCATAAAATCTTGTGCTATTGCCTTTTTCATTGAAACAAGCTGTAAAAAACAGTGTTATAAATAGTGTAAGTAAATATGTAGTGACTTTTGTCATAAATGCTCCTAAGTAAGCTTTTAAGAAGTTATATTATATCGAATATAAGATTATTTTTTAAGAATAAAAGCCCAAATAAAATAGGGCTTTTAAATATTTTGATTAGGCTTTTGTTGTTGGGTCAATAAAAGTTCTTGCACCTAACTCTTGGTCAATAGCATAAAGGCCATAACCATTATCTCCTACAAGTTTGATTTTATCAATGATTGTATTTAGTGTAGCTTCTTCTTCAACTTGTTCTGTTACATACCATTGAAGCATATTGTATGTGGCATGATCTTTATTTTTCATAGTTAAATCACTTAATTCATTTAAATTTGCACTCATTTTAATCTCATGAGCCAATGCACTTTTAAATGTGTCGAGAATTGATTTAAAATCTACATTTGCTTCTTCAATTTTAGGTAAAGTAACATGTACTTCTTGATTTTCAAGATATTTAAATAGTTTCATTGCATGTGCAACTTCTTCTTGATATTGCACTAAAAACCAACTTGATGAACCATTTAATCCAATCTTTGAAGCATACGCTGACATACCTAAATAAATATATGATGATTGGAACTCTTTGTTTAATTGTAACACTAATGCATCTGAAATTTCTTTTTTTAACATAATATCTCCTTAATCTAAATTAACCTTCATTATGCGAGAAATATTCTTTATTTTTGTTGATAAGCTTTAATAATAATATTTTAATAACTTAATTAAAAGGTTTTTCATAATCTCTTTTATTATAAAGAATTAAATTAATCCCCAAATTAATAAATAAAAGTTGTTTTTTATTTAAAAGTAAAATAACATAACTTTAGATAAAATCACGAAAACTTAATATAGGAAATTTTTTATGGCAATTTATACATGTGGACACACAACTCCTGATTCAGATTCTATTTGTTCAGCACTTTCTTTAGGATACTTATTAAATAAAATAGGGAGAGAAGCGATTCCTGCACGACAAGGACCTGTTTCTCCTGAAACTCAATTTATCTTAGATAGATTTGGATTTGAAGCGCCTGAGCTTAAAACTGAGTTTGCAGGATGTGAACTTTTTATTACTGATTATTCAGATAGAGGACAAGCTCCAGCTGACTTGGATAAAGCAACAGTTGTCGGTATAGTTGATCATCACAAATTAGGTGATATTACTACTTCAACTCCTTTAGAGTGTTGGATTAGACCTGTTGGATGTACAAATACAATCGTAAAAGAGATGTATGACTTTCATAAAGTTGAGATTCCAAAAAATATCGCTGGAATAATGATGTGTGCAATTTTATCTGATACTGTTATTTTCAAATCACCAACATGTACACCAGTTGATATTAAAGCTGTAAAAGAATTAGCAGAAATAGCTGGTGTTGAAGATTTTGGAGCTTTAGGAATGGAGATGTTCAAAGTAAAATCAGCAGTTGAAGGTGTACCTGTACGAGATTTGATTTTAAGAGATTATAAACCTTTTGATATGCATGGAACAAAAGTTGGTATTGGTCAACTTGAAGTAATTGATTTAGCTATCTTTGATAGTGTAAAAGATGAATTAGAAGCTGATTTAGATAAATTAAGAGTTGAAAATGGCTTACATACAGCTTGTTTATTATTAACTGATATTATGAAAGAAGGTTCTGAAGTTTTAATATCTTCAGAAGATCCTTCAATTTTTGAAAAAGCATTTGATGTAAAACTTGAAAATGGAAAAGTATGGCTTGATGGTTGTTTATCAAGAAAAAAACAAATTATTCCTTTCTTAGAACCTGCATTCGCTTAATATAAAAGATAGCTTTATGCTATCTTTTTCTAGACCATATTTTTATTAGGATTCTCTATGGAACTTTTTGCTGATATTACCCTTTATTGGGTAATAGGTTTTGTTATTGCTGGATTTTTGGCTGGGTATATTGACTCAATTGCAGGTGGTGGTGGAATGGTTCAAGTTCCTGTATTGCTTCTAAGTGGTTTATCTCCTATTCATGTTTTAGCTTCAAATAAAATGGCTGGTTTAGTTGGTGTTTTAATGGCAACAATTAAATATGCAATAAGTAAAAAGATATCTTGGAAAGTTGTAAGTATTGCTATTATTCCTTGTTTGGTGGCTTCTTATATTGGAAGTATATTAGTTATGTATGTACCAGATGAATTTATAAAATGGGCTATTATTTTAGCTATTCCTGTTGCTTTGGTATTTTTATTTAAAAAAAGTAAAAAAATAGTAGAAGAAAAAACAGAAGTAAGTACTAAAAATATAATATTAGCAACTGCTCCTATTGGATTTTATGATGGCTTATTAGGTCCTGGAACAGGAACTTATATGACTATTTCTATGAAAAAATTTTTACATCTTGATTACTTAGTTGCAACAGCTTCAACTAAACCTTTAAACTTCGCTACAAATGTAGGTTCTGCTATTGCTTTTATTTTTGCAGGAAAAGTTTTATGGGGAGTTGCTATTGTCTTAGGATTAGCAAATATTGCAGGATCTTATGTGGGAAGTCATTATGCAATAAAAGGTGGAGAAGAGTTTATAAAAAAAGTACTTGTATTTGTACTTATTTTTATGCTTGTTGCTAATATTGTAAAAATAATTGTGAGTTAATGAATACAAAAATCTTCAAAAATAAAAAGTTAGATTTTTTAGAATTAAGATATATAAAAGATATAAGCCAATGTGAAAAAATGCATTTGCATGAAGAACTTACAATTACCGCACTTAAAGAGGGCTCATTAAATATAAATTTTAATGACTTTTCTAAAATATTAAACCCCAATGAAATAGCCATAATCAACTCAAATATAATCCACAACGCAATACTAAATAGCAAAAGTGTCAAAGATGGATATGTCCTATATATAGATAAAAACTATTTAGAAAGTTTGAATTTAGGTATATCTTTTGATTACAATTTCTTACAAGATGATAAAAATAGCTTTATAAATCTATGTAAAATATTATTGGCTGAGGATATTCCTTTATTAGAAAAAGAAGAGTTATTTATTGAGTTTTGTTTAAGTACTTTTTCTTTAAAAGAAAATATAGAAGAAGTAGAAAAAAACTCTTTATCTATGAAAATAAAAAATTATCTTGATAAAAACTTTTTGGAAGATATTATTTTAGAAGATATATCAAAAGAGTTTAATATAACAGTTGTTCATCTAATAAGAGTCTTTAAAAAAGAGTTTTGCTTAGCCATTCATGCATATATACTTAATAAAAAAGTTCACAAGGCAAAAGAACTTTTAAACTCAAATTTGCCCATCATTGAAGTTGCTTTACAAAGTGGTTTTTTTGACCAAAGCCATTTAAATAGAAGTTTTAAGCGAGTGTTTCAACTAACCCCTAAAGAGTTTCAAAAAAATATACTTTCGTAAATGTTAATTTTGTACAAGATTTAAATTTTTTTATTTTATATACTTAGGTAAATAAAAGGAGAAACTATGAATAGTATAAAACAATATAATCATATTCAAACAAATAATCTACTCTCAATCCTCTTACTCTCAAAATAATTTTCAAACCAACCCCCTTATCAATTTTAGTCGCAAATATTTGCAAAATATATAAAATCATGGAGAATAAAATGACTTTTAAAAAATATAGACAATATCCTATTGTCAAAGATTTCGTACGAACTTGGCCAAATAATCAAATCACAAAAGCACCTATTTACGGAAGTGTTGATTTAAGAGATGGAAACCAAGCTTTGGTAAACCCTTTAAATATAAAGCAAAAGTTGGAATATTTTAATACTTTAGTAAAGATGGGATTTAAACAAATAGAAGTAAGTTATCCAAGTGCTAGTGATACTGATTTTAATTTTACAAGAAAATTAATTGAAGAGAATTTAATACCTGATGATGTTGCTATTCAAGTATTAATCCCAGCAAAAAAAGAGTGGATAAAAAGAAGTGTTGAAGCTATGAGTGGAGTTAAAAATGGAATATTTCATTTATACAATCCCACAAATGAATTTCAAAGAAGAGTAGTGTTTAACAAAACTGATGAAGAGATAGTAAACATGGCAGTTGAGTCTATGAAATACTTAGTAGAACTAACAAAAGATTTTGAGGGTAATGTTACATATGATTATTCCCCAGAAAGTTTTTCTCAAACAGATTTAGAGTTTGCAGTAAAAATATGTAATAAAGTAATCGATGTAGTAAAACCAACAGTGCAAAACAAGATGATAATAAACTTGCCAAATACCCTAGAAGCTTGTACTGCAAATATTTACGCAGATAGAATAGAGTGGATGTGCAATAATTTAAACAACAGAAATGCCCTTATAATAAGTGTTCACCCTCACAATGATAGAGGAACATCAGTAGCCTCAGCAGAACTTGCAGTTTTAGCAGGAGCAAATAGAGTTGAGGGAACACTGTTTGGAAATGGTGAGCGAGCAGGAAATTTAGACTTAGTAAATTTTGCTTTTAATTTACATTCACAAGGTATTGATTCTAAACTTGATTTATCAATTGTCGATGAAGTAAAAAAGATGTATGAAGATTTAACAAAGTTAAATATAAATCCAAGACACCCCTATGTAGGAGATATGATTTTTACTGCCTTTAGTGGTGGACATCAAGATGCTATCAAAAAAGGAATTGACTTTTATAGAGAAAACTCTTGCCAAGAGTGGAATATACCGTATTTACCAATAGACCCAAAAGATATAAAAAGGGGATATGAAGATGTTATTAGAGTGAATTCTCAATCAGGAAAAGGAGGAGTTGCTTTTATCATAAGTGAGTTTTTTGGAGATAATTTGGATAAAGAGGAAGCTAAAGAGTTTGGACTTTTAGTGAAAAAACAAAGTGATAAATTACAAAGGGAATTGAGTAAAGAGGAGATTATTGAACTTTATGAGGGGTATAAGAAATAATACTCTCTTGAAGAGGTAAACCTCTTCGCTTTCTTACTTTAGTATTGACAAAAAGTAAGAGAAAGCGAATATTTAGGTATTTATGCAATTCTTTTAGATGATGTTTTTTAACATGAAAGTGCTTGAAAACCAGAACCTATAATGTTAGCTATAAAATTAATAATTTCCGTCGTAATTCGAGCTTTATTAAATATAATATCACACAAAAATAAAAAAACTATTCCCATATACATTAAGTAAAAATATCCAAAAAAATCTTGGTAAATAATGTTATAAAACCAATCTTGCTCAAAAATATAAAAATAACTACAAATAATTGTTGATAAGAATAGTAGTCCAGCTACTAAAGTAATTTGTGCATTTGCTTTGGATTTAAAAAAAAGTAAAATTAAGGCAATAAGAAAGAATACTAAATTACTTCCCGAAAATATTCTAAAGTCATTTATAATACTTTGAACTATTTGCATATATTTCATTTTCATAAAATTAGTAATTTTGTCATTTGCTTTTTGCAAATTTAAAATAGTTATATCAAATACACTTACTAGAAATTTAGAATATTTATTTCTACATTCACAATTGAGGTCTTGCATTATTACAACAGTTGAAGCTATTTTCTGAGTTAAGTTATCTTTTAGTGCCAATTTTAATTTATTTATTTTTACATAATTCTTTTCATAAAATTTTTGAGAAAATTTTATTAATTTATTATCACTTGAACTTTCCCCTAAATTATCAATTATTTCATTTGTATGATATTGAATTTGTTTTTTAATAAAACCTGTGGCATGTTTTTCTATTTTATAAGGAGAGGTAAAACTATATATAAAAATTGCACAAAATAAAATTGTGCCAAAGAGCAAAAATATTTTAAGAGTATTATTTAATCTTATCATTTTAAACCAATATTTAGTTAATTATTTATTAAACAAATATTTTATATAAAACACACTTAAAATCATAAAAGAACTATTCTTATAAAATATAACAATCTGAAATAAAAATCATAATTTACAAAAAGTTATTATAAGATAAAATAAAAAATTTGGATGCAATAATGGCAGAACAACTAAAAAATGTATATACAAAAGAGTATATAAAAAATCTAGCTTTTAAGATAAAAGAAAACTATAAAGAGTTTGATAGCGATAGTTTTATAAACTCTATATTTAACTCCACTTGGGAAAACCTTGAGTTAAAGATGCGAATGCGACATATTGCGATTACACTTAATACTTATTTACCTTTGCCTTATAAAAAGCAACTTGAGATACTAAAACCTACATCAAAAGATTTTAGTGGCTTTGAAGCCATGTTTTTTCAAGACTTTGTGGAAGTTTATGGACTGAATGATTTTGAAGATTCTATGGAAGCTTTGGAAGTCTTTACTCTTGATTCTAGTTCTGAGTTTGCTATTAGGGCATTTATATTGAAGTATGAAGATAGAACTATGCAGCAAATGAAACTTTGGGCTAAAAGTTCAAATGAGCATATTAAAAGACTTGCAAGTGAAGGGTGTAGACCTAGACTTCCTTGGGCTGTGGCACTTCCTAGATTTAAATCAAATCCCTCAAATGTCTTTGAGATAATTGAACTTCTTAAAAATGACCCTTCTAAATATGTACAAAAATCTGTAGCAAATAATCTTAATGATATTTCAAAAGATAATCCAGAGCTTGTCATTGAGTTTGTTAAAAACAATCTTGGAGTTTCAAAAGAGCTTGATTGGATATGTAAGCATGCCTCTCGAACTTTACTTAAAAAGGGTGATAAAGAAGTATTGGAATTGTTTTCTTTTGGAAAATCACATCATGTAGATATTTCAAATTTCAGTTGTGATGAAATTGTAAAAGTCGATGATTATTTAAACTTCTCTTTTGAACTTGTTTCAGATGAAGAACTTGGTAATGTAAGGATTGAATATGGATTGTATTATTTGAAATCAAATATGACACATAATAAAAAAGTTTTTATGATAAGCCAAAATGAGATAAAATCAAAAAATAAAAAGTTTATAAAAAAACAGAGTTTTAAAAATATGACTACTCGAAAACACTATTTAGGCAAACACCATATTTCTATTATAATAAATGGAAAAGAGATGATAAAAAAGGAATTTATTTTAGATGACACCAGCAATTAGATTACTTAAAAAAAACAAATGTGATTTTAAAATACATAAATATGACCACGACTCAGCTTGTACAGACTTTGGAGAAGAAGCAGTTAGTAAATTAAATCTTGATAAGAATAGGGTATTTAAAACTTTATTGGTGGAATTAACACCAAAAGAGTTAGTTGTTTGTGTAATACCTGTATCTAAACAACTAAGTTTGAAAGATGTGGCAAATGCTTTTAAAGTAAAAAAAGCACAAATGGCAAATAAAGATGAAGCTCAAAAAGTCACAGGATACTTACTTGGGGGAATTTCACCATTAGGTCAGAAAAAAAGACTAAAAACTCTTGTTGATGAAAGTGCATTTAATTATAAGACAATCTTTGTAAGTGGTGGTAAAAGAGGCTTAGATATTGAATTAAAAGCAGAAGATATTATAAGCTTAGTTAGCGCCCAAAAATTTCTTATTAGTACTTAGTTTTAACTTCCCTTTAATCTTTTGCATGTAGTATTGTATAAAGAAAAACGAAAGGATTTATATGACCTCTTCAGATATGAATGCAGTATGCTCTCAATTATTGAGACCCGAAGATTTAGAGATTTCCGATGAGTTGTTCAACCAAGTTCTAACTGATAAAATTGTTACAAACATAATAAAAGAAAAGGACTCTATTGATATAAAGATATTTTCTACTCATCAGTTATATTTATCTTTAGTTACTCCAATATTACATGATATTGGTTTTTTGATTATTGATGAAGTTACTTACAATGTCCAAAATGGAAAAGACCAAATTTTTGTTTCAAGGTTTAATCTAAAGTTACAAAAAGACGATGACATAGAAAAAATATTAAATGCAAAAAATAATTTAGAAAATATTATTACAAAAGTTGTAAGTGATGAATGTATGCAACATTCAAGAGTTTTTTCACTAGTTTATAATGAAAACTTTGATGAAAGAAAAATAAACCTTGTAAGAGCAATGATTGAGTATATTGACCAAGCAGTTCTTACTATAAATTCTGTGACGATTTTAAATATATATATTACACATCATGATATTACTAAGCTTTTTGTGGATTATTTCTATATGAAATTTGACCCAAGTATAAAAAAAAGAGATACAAAACTTAAAGAGTTAAAAGAAAAAATAGAAGACAAAATCAAACAAATTCCACAAATAATAGATGATAAGATTTTAAAACTAACATTATCATTTTTAGACTCACTTTTAAGAACAAGTTATTTTTTAGATAAACAAACAATTGCTTTTAAAATAAACACAGCAGAATTTGGAGAAAATCTTAAAGGACTACAACCAAATTTAGAGAATTTTATTTATCATGAATCTTTTTTTGGTATCCACTTAAGAATGACTCACATCTCAAGAGGTGGTCTTAGATGGAGTGATAGACATGATGATTATAGACAAGAGATAAAATCACTTATGATTACCCAAGAGGGTAAGAACTCTATAATTATTCCTGATGGTGCCAAGGGTGGATTTGTCATAAAAAAAGAGACAAGTGAAGTTACAAAAGAATACTTCAAAGAAGTATATACAATGTTTATCAATGCTAATCTTGATTTGGTAGACAATTTAGTTGATGGAAAAGTTGTAAAAGATAAAAATCTTGTTTGTTATGATGGTGATGATGCTTATTTTGTAGTTGCTGCTGATAAAGGAACTGCTGATATGAGTGATGTCGCAAATGAGATTGCTATTAGTAGAGGGTTTTGGTTAGGTGATGCCTTTGCTAGTGGTGGAAGTAATGGTTATGGACATAAAGAGTTAGGAATCACTGCTCGTGGCTCACTTAAATCAAGTCAAAGATTCTTTATCGAAGAGGGAATTGATATTTATAAAGATAATACTACTGTCATGGGAATTGGATCTATGAATGGTGATGTTTTTGGAAATGGATTAATCGAATCAGATAAATTTATTCTTTATGGAGCTATTGGACATAAAGAGATTTTTATTGACCCTACACCAGATCCTGTTCAAAGTTTCAAAGAGAGAAAAAGACTTTTTGAATCTAAAAATGGAAGTTGGAAAAATTATAATAAAAAATTGATTTCAGCAGGTGGTGGAATATTTTTACGAAGTGAAAAAGAAATAGAATTAACACCAGAAATTAAAAAGCTTGTAGGAACTACTAAAAAAATAGTTAGTGGCGAAGAGCTTTGTATTATGCTTCTTACTATGCCTGTAGATTTATTGTTTAATGGAGGAGTTGGAACTTATGTAAAAGCAAGCGATGAAAACTCACTAGATATAGGTGATAAACAAAATGAAGCAGTAAGAGTTGATGCAAATAATCTAAAAGCAAAAATTGTTTGTGAAGGTGGAAATCTAGGTTTTACACAAAAAGCAAGAATAGAGTATGCTTTAGGTGGAGGAAGAATCAATATAGATGGTATAGATAATGCTGCAGGTGTTGATACTTCAGATCATGAAGTAAATTTAAAAATCTTACTAAATATGATTAGTAGTAAAGAAAATATTTGTAAAGAAGATTCTCAAGCAACTCTAAACTCAATGACAGAGCAAGTTGTAAAATTGGTTTTAGATAGTAATTATAATCAAGCCTTAGCTATATCTATTGATGAAAGGTTTTCAAGAAAATATTTAAATGACTTTTTAAAAGTAATTGAAGTATTAGATAATAATATACCAGCTTTTAACAGGGCAGCTTTTTATATTCCCAAAAATGAAAATATCAATGAGATAATAGATATAAATGGCTCAATAGTAAGACCAGTATTGTGTTCACTTTTATCTTATTCAAAAATATTTCTGAAAAAAGTATTACTTGAATCAACTTTAGTAGATGACCAATTTGCCTTGCAGTTCTTATATAGATATTTCCCAAAATCATTTGTTGGAGCCTATGAACATGAGATAATAAATCATCCACTAAAAAGAGAAATTATTGCAACTATGATGGCTGATATAATTGTAAATGCCCAAGGAAGTACTTTTGTTAGCGATTATGAAAAATTAGGAAATGAAAGATATTTATTAAAAATTAAATCATATTTGGTAGCAAAACAACTATTTGGAGCTAAAGAAATACGAGAAAAAATCTATCAACAAGATTACATTATGAATGTTGATGAACAATATAGATTAATAAATAAATTAGAGTACATTTTATATGCAAGTACTAAATGGATGGTTAAATATCTTAAAAAGAATCAGTTAGATGCCACTCATATTTTAGATCACAAAGTTGAATTATTTACTTTGTTAAAAGAAGTGCATAATCAAAAAGTAGAAAACTTAATTGACAAAGATGATGAGTTTAATCTTTTCTTTTCTGTGATTGATTATCTTAGATTTGCAATTCCTGCAATAGTTATAAAAGAGAGTACAAATCACTCATTTAAAGATGTAATTATATTGTTTTATTCACTTATTCATGAGTTTAATATCTTAGATATTATTTTCTCACTTAATAAAGTAGAAATAACTTCTAAAAATGATATGGTTCTGAGAAATCAAGTTTTACAATTTATAGAGTTTATTGTTGTTGATTACACTAAAAAGATATTAAATTTTCAAAGGGTAAATGAAGAACCAGCTGTAGCTTTTACTAACTTTATAAATAATGAAAGTGAGTCGTTTTATAAAGTAAGAGAAAATCTTGATATCTTTCTAACAAAGGATAATAAAGACATCAAAGAAATAGCAATTACAGTTAATCAAATGATGGTCTCTTTATTATAAGTTGAGATTATAACTTTTTGTTAATGAAATTGATGTATAATGATTGAAAACAATAAAAGGATTAATTATGAAAAGTAATATAAATAATGAACCAAGTTTAAATAAAATAGATGACTATAATGGAAAAGAATCAAAAAGTAAAAGAAATACAATAAGACTTATAATAGTAGGGCTTATTGTTCTAGGTGCTGTCTATTCTTTTTTTAAATATGAGAATAACCAAGTAAGTGATTATATAGGTACACCTGAAAATCCAGGGATTAATACTACAAAAAAATAAAACTATTATGTGCTTTAGCTATTGGAAAATAGCTAAAGTACAAATTTACATCTTAAACATAGAGTGAGGTGAATCACTAGAATTTACCATCCAAATAGAAAAAATATCTATATATTCCCAAAATGATTTTTTTAACTCTTCATCTAAATTTGTCTCTTCAATTGCTTTTGCAAAGTTTTCAAGCCAAATTATTCTTGCATTTGAGTCAATTTTAAAAGGAGAGTGTCTTGCTACCATTCTTGGAGCTCCTCTTGAGTGGTCAAAATATCTAGGTCCTCCACAAATTTGTATAAAAAAATCAGCTGCATGTTTTTTGGCTGCATCAAGTCCTTCTTTTGTAGGAGGAAAGAGTCCTTTTATTTCTGTTTGTACTAAAAATTCATAATGTTTAGCAATCATTTCCCTCATGCCATCTTCACTTAAAACTTCTAATATCTTAGGATTTGGTAAAGCTACATTTGGTCTTTGCCCAAATGAACCTTCTGTAATAGTATAATTCATTATTTACCTTTTTATCTTTTTGAAAAACAATACTACAACAGCTATGCTGAAAAAAAATATATGATATAATCATTAATTAATTTCTTAAGGAGTTACCCATGAAAAAAGTTTTTGTTTTAATATATAGTGCACTTTCATCGCTTTTATTTTCCTCTTCATTACTTGCAAGTGATATAGAAGTTTCTTTTACTGATAAGAAATGGGATGGTAAAGTAATTCCTCTAGATGAAGTATGTTCAAATTATAATGTAGAAGCTGGAAGTACACCAGGTTTGTATATTGAAAATCTTCCAGATGGTGCTAAAAAAGTTATTTTAAAGTTTAATGATAAGACTTTTACTAAAATGGATAATGGAGGACATGGTATTTTATCTTTTGATATAGAAGAGGATGTTACAAATGTAGAAATTCCACCTCAAATAGGAGAAACTTTTGAATTAGATGAAGGTTTTTCTGTAGTAAATGCACATACGGGTACTAGATTTGGGAAACAAGAAGGTGCTTATTTAGCTCCTTGTTCTGGTGGTAAGGGAAATACTTATACTGTTGATATCTCAATCTTAAATTCAGATGGTAAAGTTTTGGCAAGTAAAGAATTAGTCTTAGGTAAGTATTAATTAATTTAGTTATTTTAAGATTATTTATGTCAGAATGGTAACTCAAAGTAGTTACCATTCTGAGTATCTATATTAAATAATTTATATATGAATAAAAGAGGTTATTGGTGTTTTCAAAAATAATTGAGGAATCTTATTATCAGAAAAATATAAAAGTACTATTTATACATACCAATAAGGATTTTATTTCTAAAATATCAAAGTTATTAGAAAAATACTTTGCTTCTATTACTATATCAACTAACGGACATGATGTAGAAGAAAAACTCAAAGAAAAATATTTCGATATTCTTTTTATAGATATTGATTCTTCAGAACAAAGTTGTATAGAGTTAGTTAAAAAAATGAAGAAGACAAATCCTATGCTTTCTATTATTGCCTTTTCAGGAGGTGATAATGTACCGTTATTACAAGAGTGTTTAAAATTATCAGTAGATGGTTATATTTTTAAGCCAATAATAAAAGAACAATTCTCTGCAACCATTGAAAAAGTATGTGATTACAAATGTAGTAAATATCAAGTTGATAATAATGTAAACTATTTAAATCAATATGTAAAGATAATAGATAGTAGTAACATAATTTCAAAGACAGATATTGAAGGTAAAATCACATATGTAAGTGATAATTTTTGTAGAATTACAGGTTATACAAAAGAAGAATTAGTTGGAAATACGCATAGTATTTTAAAACACAAAGATAATCCACCTATATTATATAAAGAGATGTGGCGCACAATAAAAAATGAAAAAAAAGAGTGGCATGGTATTTTAAAAAATGTTTCAAAATCAGGAAAAGTATATTATGTAAAATCAACCATAATGCCTCTTTTAGATTTAGATGGAAATATTATAGAGTTTATAGCTTTTAGAGATAGTGTAAATGTAGTTTTAGATGATAAAAAACATTTATTAAATAAAATAGAACTAAATAACTTATCACTTCTAATACTAGTGCAAATTGAAGAATTTGATATATTAGACAAGTTTTACAATATATTAAAAGTAGATCAAATAGAAAAAACTTTTGCTTCAAATTTATTAGCTTATTTACCTGATAATTATGTTTTTGAAGATGTATATGCTTTAGGTGATGGGAGATATGCTCTTTTAACTGATTATTTTGCTTTTGAAAAGTTAAATATGAAAATACATGATTATCTCGAGATATTTGTAAAAAATGTAACTGAATCTATTTTGGAAATAGATGGTATAGAGTATGATTTAAATATAATTATCAGTTATTCTTGTGGAAAATATAGTCTTTATGAAGATGCAAGAGCAGGTCTTGAAGAGGCTATATCTAAAAATAAAGTTATCAATTATTCAAATGATTCTTCAATAAAAACAAATCAAGAAGCTAAAAAGAATTTTGAAGTTATTAAGATGGTTAAAATTGCCCTTGATAATTATAAAATCGTCTCTTATTTTCAACCAATAATCAATAATAAAACAAAAGAAATCGAAAAATATGAATCTTTAGTTAGGCTTATTAATGAAAAAGGAGAAGTTATCTCTCCTTTTGAGTTTTTAAATATTTCTAAAAAAGGTAATTATTATAATAAGATTACTTCAAGAGTTTTAGAAAATTCATTTAAAATGTTGGACTTCGTAAATACAAAACTTTCTATAAATTTATCTGCTTTAGATATAGAAAAAGAGCAAACAAGAAAAGAGATTTTTACACTACTTGATAAATACAAAAAAGATAATAACAGAATTGTTTTTGAACTTCTTGAAGATGAGAATGTAAAAGATTTTAGAAGTATTAAACTTTTTATTAGAAAAGTTAAAAAAAGAGGTGTAATGATTGCAATTGATGATTTTGGAGCAGGATATTCCAATTTTGAAAGATTGCTTGATTTTGAACCAGATATTTTAAAAATAGATGGCTCTTTAGTAAAAAATATTGAAAAAGACTCTTTTAGTAGAAATATCATTGAAACAATTGTCTCTTTTGCTAAAAAACAAAAGATTCTAACAATTGCAGAGTATGTAGAAAATGAGACAATATTTAATCTTTTAAATGAAATAGGAGTTGATTACTCTCAAGGTTACTATTTTGGTAAACCAGAAGACTTGATTAACTAAGAGTTTTACTTTTTTTTATAATACTTTTTATCATATTTGTAAAAACAAAATAGTGAACAGGAACTAAGATATACCAATACAATCTTCCTAACAAACCTTTAGGGTAAAAGTATGCTGATTGAATGAGTTTATTATCATCTATTTTAAACTCTAACCAAGCATTACCTGGTAGTTTCATTTGGGCTAAGAGTAGAAGTCTTTTATTCTCTTGTACATCAATTACTTTCCAAAAGTCTAAACTATCACCTATTCTTAAATTTAATTGGTCTCTTCTTCCTCTTTTTAATCCAACTCCTCCAATCATTTTGTCAATAACTCCTCTTGTTTTCCATAAAAAATCATAATCAAACCAACCAAATTCACCTCCAATAGAGATAAAAGATTTGTAAACCTTTTCATGGGAAAGATTTGAAATATCTTCGACTCTTCTATCTACATATATTGCATGGGCAACTTCTTCTGTATAGTCTTTATCCCAAACCCTACCAAATCTATCACTCCATCTACTTACTACTTGATTATTTCTTATCTCATCAACAGCTTTTTTAACTGAATTAATATAAGAGATTGGTTTTATATTTGGAAAATATTTTATTGCATTATTGTTTTGTATAGTTGCTTCTGATTTTAGTCCTTCAATCAATGCCTTTGCAACTCCATAAGATACAGGAGTAAAGAGATTTAACCAATATGAAGATAAAGTGATTGATAAAAAAGGCAAAGGAATAATGTACCTTTTTAGTCCCAAAGCAGTAGCTGTTTGTAACATCATATCTTTGTAAGTTAGTTGTTCAGCTCCTACATCAATAGTTATATTCCCTTTTTCTTCTAAATATATTGATGAGTAAAGATAATTTAATACATCAAATACAGCTATTGGTTGTGTTTTTGTATTTACCCATTTTGGCGTAGTCATAATTGGAAGCTTTTCAGTTAGGTTTCTTATTATCTCAAAACTTGCACTTCCCGAACCAATAATTACTCCAGCTCTTATCCATATAGTTTGAATCTTATCACTTGAGCTTAATATTTCTCCTGTTTCTAATCTACTTAGAAGATGTTGACTTGTGTCACTATTTTTAACACCAAGTCCTCCTAAATAAATAATCTTCTTGACACCACAAAAAATAGCAGCATCTAAGAAATTTTGTGCAGAAGTTTTATCAAGATTTTTGTAATCTTTTCTATTCAAAGAGTGAATCAAATAAAAAGCTACTTCTACATCTTTTAAGGCTTTTTTTAAACTTTCAACATCAAAACTATTACCTTCACATATTTCTACGCTTCTTTCTAAATTAGGAGTTATTGATTTTTTATTTCTAACTAATAATCTTAAAATAATATTTTCATCTTGTAGAAGTTTTTGCTTTAGCCTTCTTCCTATATATCCAGTAGAACCAGTAAGTAGTACTTTCATCTTATTTCCTTTGAGTAAGTCATTGTATCAGTTAATAATGTCTTTTTGTAGATAAAATAAATGTCTTAGTTATATAAAAAGTACAAAATAGTTAAATATTTAAGCAAAATTGTATTTTATACATAAATAGGTATAATTAATACCATAAATATAAAGGTTTTGATAATTAGTATGGATACGATAATTGAGTGTAAACATTGTGGACTTTTTTTAAAAAACAATAATGAAAAAATCAAATGCCCAAGATGTGGTTCAAAAATAAAAAATAAAGAACATAGTATTGATTCTTTGTATTATGCAATAACTGCGTTATTGCTTTTTGTACTTTTAAATATATATCCTTTATTAACTTTATCTCTAAATGGAAATACTCTAAAAACAACACTTATTGGAACTATTAGTATTTTTTTTAAAGAAGATTTCCTTTTTGTTGGAGCACTAGTATTATTTACAATTATTTTAGCTCCAGTTTTAAACTCCTTTACAATTATATTTGTTTTTATTCAAAGTAAAATGAAAAGAAAAATATTTTCTTTTAGGATTTTATATGATGGCTTTCATTTTTTTAAAACCTGGGGTTTTATTGAAGTTTATATTATCGGGGTCATTGTTACATATATCAAACTTACGGGAATGACTTCTGCAACGAGTTTTGATACTGGATTTTATATTATGCTTTTTTATCTTTTTATATTTTACATGTCTAATAAAAAATTTGATATAAAAAGTGTGTTAGAGTAATGATTTTAATATCATGTAAAAACTGTCAAAAAGTCTATACAAAAAAAGACTATAGTGAGTTTAAATGTGTTAGATGTGGGCATACCGTAAGAAGAAGAGTAAAGAATACAATACAGACTTCTTTAGCTTTAGTAATTACTGCACTATTACTTTTTATTCTAGCTATGATTTATCCAATGATGGAAATAACTGAATTTGGAACAAAAGAAGATAGTACAATATTTCAAGGTGTTATTTCATTTATTAATTATGGAGATTATTTTATTGCAATTGTAATTTTTACGGCAAGTATTATAATACCTTTAGTTAAACTTTTAGTACTTCTTTTTATATTTGTTTCTTTGTGGATTAAAACACCATTTTCCAATAAAACAAAATTAAAGCTATATTATTTTATTGAATTAATTGGAAAGTGGTCTATGATAGATATTTATGTAGTTGCAATGTTAGCATCTACGATTCATCTTGGTGAAGTATTTAATATAAAAGGTGGAATAGCAGCGACTGCATTTGCTTGTGTTGTAGTTTTGACTATGATAGCTGCACATAAATTTGATACAAGGATTATTTGGGATGAGCGAAGAAAAAATTGAAACTTTAGTTTATGAACCAAAAACTACTGATAATAAGTCGATTTCATTTATTTGGCTTTTACCACTTGTTGTTTTAATGATTTTAGGTTGGATTGCCTATGAAAGTTATACTAAAAAAGGTACAAATATAAGTGTTATTTTCAAAAGTGCAGAAGATTTAAAAGAGGGAGTGACACCTTTAGAGTACAAAGGTTTAGTTCTTGGTAAAGTAACTAAAATAGAAATTAATGATTTAAATAGTGTCAAAGTAAATATTTTAGTAAATAGTGATGTTGCAAAATATGTTGCAACAGAGGGTACTAGTTTTTGGATAAAAAAACCTACTATATCACTTACAAAAGTCTCTGGACTTGGTACTTTATTAAGCGGAAACAAAATAGAGTTATATCCAAAATATAAAACTTTAAAAGAGTATGATAATGCAAACCCCCAATATGAATTTACAGGATTAGATACAAAACCTAGTTTACTAGAAGACACTGATGGATACTATGTAAATATTCTTTCAAGGGGTGAAGATCTAATAGAAGTAGAGACCCCAATTTTTTATAATAGATTCCAAATAGGTGAAATATCATCAAAAGAGTTTAAGGATGGCAAAGTCTACTTAAAAGCTTATATTTATGATAAGTACACATATTTGATAAACAAAAGTTCTCAGTTTGTCATGAATAAAGCCTTGAAGGTCAATTTTGGACCTGGTGGATTAAATTTAGAAGTTAGTTCCTTATACTCAGCTATTGTGGGAGGAATTACCGTAGAAACTCCACTAAAAGATGCTCAAAAAATAAAAGAAGATAAATACTATATTTTAAGTGATGATAAAAAAGAGTTCATAGAAAGAACACATATAAGTTTAAAATTTACAGATGCAAAGGGAATAGGAATAAATACTCTTATCATGTATAAAGGTGTAGAAGTAGGTAAAGTAGATGATTTACAACTTACCCAAGATAATATTATTGCAAAGGCTTATATTTATAAAAAATATGATTATCTTCTAACTGATAATAGTAGTTTTAATATAGAAGAAACAGAAGTTAGCCTAGATGGAGTAAAAAATTTAAATTCAATTGTTAGTGGAAATTATTTAACAATCGATTATAAAAAAGGAAAACCAAAAGACTCCTTTGAGATTGTAAATAGTAGTATGGAAAAAGTTGATAATGATTTAGTGATTACTTTAAAAACACAAAATTTAAATTCAATAACAAAAAATAGCAAATTGTATTTTAAAAATATTCCTATTGGAAAAGTTTTAGACTACTCTTTATCTAGTGATTTAAAACATGTAAATATTTCACTTTTAGTAAAAGAAAAATATAAAAAGCTAATAAATAATAAATCACTTTTTTATGATATGAGTTCAAAATTATTAGAGCTTAAAAATCTAGATTTAGATATAAACTATACTGGAATAAAACCATTGATAGATGGAGGAATAGCACTTGTAGAAGTTGATAGAAAAGCAAAATACTCTAAAAAAAGTTTTAAATTGTATAGTTCTTATAAAGATGTGCAAGCACTTAAAAGAGAGTATAGTCATGGTTCATACTTAAATACATACTTTGACAATGGTTTTAATTTAAAAGTAAATCAAGCAATAAGTTATAAAAATCAAGAAATAGGTTTCGTAAAATCAATTAAATTTGGTGAAGAAAAATCAAAAGTAAAACTTTTTATTTATAAAAAGTATATGAAATATATAAGTAAAAAAAGTAGATTCTATAAAAAAGATGCCATAAAAGTCGATGCATCCTTGGGTGGAGTTTTATTTGAAGTTGATAATTTATCTTCATTATTATATGGTTCTTTAGAACTTGATAATAGCTCAAAAACAAGCTTTCCAAGATATGAGATATACTCTTCTTATGATGATATGAAAAACTTTTCAAATACTATTTCTATACTATTTGATGATGTAGAAGGATTAAGACAACAATTCTCAAAACTAAATTACAAAGGTGTAGATATAGGAAAAGTCTCTAATGTCTTATTAACACCACAAAATAAAGTATTAGTAAAAATTCAAGTATTTAAAAACTATGATAGATTTTCAAAAGAAGGTACAATTTTTTATTTAAAAAAACCCAAAGTTAGTTTAAATGAAGTAAAAAATATAGGTTCAACAATTTTACCAGTTGATATTGGTGTTATTAGTAGTAATAAAAGTAGTTTTCAAAATAGCTTTATAGGCTATGATAGTTTAGAAGATATTAAAAAAATTGATAATGGAGAGATAATAAGAGTCTCTTCTATTTTTCCTACAAAACTTAATGTTGATGCTCCAATATATTATAAGAATGTACAAATAGGAAAAATAAATAAAATAAATCTTAGTAAAGATGGATCTAAAACTTTAATTGATTGTTTTATTTCCGATAAATATAAACATCTTATTCGAAAGAATTCTACTTTTCATGATATAAGTGGTTTTAAACTAAAATTCTCTATTTTTACAGGTACAGAGATTGAAACAAACACTTTCACCTCTATACTAAAAGGAGGGCTTTTAGTAGTGACACCTTTAAAATACGACAAAGTTGCTACTATAAATGATACTTTTTTATTAAAAAAAGAGTTAAATGAAGATTGGGAGAAGATAAATCCAAGTATAAAATAAGAGAAGTATTAATTTAAAAAAATAACTTTACATTAAGTTTTCATCTTGTAGAATATTTTTATCAAAGGAAAAATTTTTTCCTTTAAAATAAAAAGGATAAAAAATGAAAAAAATTATGACTACAACGGCTGGAAATCCAATTTCGGACAATCAAAACTCAATGACAGCAGGTGAGAGAGGTCCTGTACTTATACAAGATTATCAATTAATAGAAAAACTTGCCCACCAAAATAGAGAAAGAATTCCAGAGAGGGTTGTTCATGCAAAAGGAAGCGGTGCTTTTGGTGAACTAGTTATTACAGAAGATATCTCAAAATATACAAAAGCAAAAGTTTTACAAAAGGGTGAAAAAACTAGATTATTACTTAGATTCTCAACAGTTGCTGGAGAAAAAGGTGCAGCAGATGCTGAAAGAGATGTAAGAGGTTTTGCTTTAAAGTTTTATACAAAAGAGGGGAATTGGGATTTAGTAGGAAATAATACTCCTGTATTTTTTATCCGTGATGCTTATAAATTCCCTGATTTTATTCACACTCAAAAAAGACATCCACAATCAAACTTGAGAAGTAACACAGCAGCTTGGGATTTTTGGTCACTTAGCCCTGAGAGCTTACACCAAGTTACAATTTTGATGTCAGATAGGGGATTGCCAAAATCATATAGACATGTAAATGGATATGGTTCTCATACTTATAGCTTAATCAATGCACAAGGTGAAAGATTTTGGGTGAAATTTCACTTTAAAACTAAACAAGGTATTGAAACAATTACAAACAGAGAAGCAGAAGCAATAGTAGCAAAAGATAGAGAATCAAATCAAAGAGATTTATTTGAAAATATAGAAAAAGAAAACTTCCCAAAATGGAGTTTTGAAATTCAAATTATGACAGATGAAGATGCAAAATATTGTTCATTTAATCCATTTGATTTAACTAAAGTTTGGCCACATAGTGATTATCCTATGATAAAAGTAGGAGAAATGACATTAAATGAAAATCCTAAAAACTATTTTAATGAGATAGAACAAGCATCATTTTCACCATCAAATATTGTTCCAGGTATTAGTTTTTCACCTGATAAGATGTTACAAGCTAGAATCTTCTCTTATCCAGATGCACATAGATACAGAGTAGGAACACATTATGAAATGTTGCCAGTAAACAGACCAATAGTGGATGTAAATACTTACCATGCAGATGGAAGTATGAATTATGAAGTAAAAGAAGCAACAGATGCATATTATGAACCAAATAGTTTTAATGGACCAGTTGAAGATAAATCATTTGCAGAACCAGCATTTAATGTAGGTGATAGTGCTGATAGATATGACCATAGAGTAGGAAATGATGACTTTACACAAGTAACGGCACTGTTTAATTTGATGAGTGATAATCAAAAAGAGCAATTATTTAGTAATATTGCAGAAGCTATGGATGGGGTTCCAAGTGAGATTATAAATAGACAACTTGCACTTTTTGAAAAAGTACATTCTGAGTATAGTGCAGGGGTTAAAAAAGCATTAGGAATCTAATATGGAAGTTTCTAGTGAAGAACAAAAAAGGTATGAAGAACTTCAAATTATGGCTTTAGAGTTTGCTAGACGCGGGCAAACTGAAGATTTAAAAGCTATGATTGATGTTGGCATGCCTGTAAATTTATGTGATCATAAAGGCAATAGTTTGATTATGTTAGCTTCATATAATGGAAATCTTGAAACAACTAGGATGTTAATTGATGTTGGTGCTAAAGTTGATAAAAAAAATGATAGAGGACAAACACCACTTGCAGGTGTTTGTTTTAAAGGGTACTTAAAAATTGCAAAAGAGTTAGTAAGTGCAGGTGCAAATATTTATGAAAATAATGGAATGGGGACAACACCTATTATGTTTGCTTCTATGTTTGGGAACTATGAGATTGTTAAGTATTTAAACTCTCAAAATAGTAGTTTCAAATCAAAAATTTACCTTACTATTTCAAAACTATTTTCTTTAGTAAAAGGGTTATTTAAAAAATAAGAGGATTTGACCTCTTATTTTATATAGTTGCTTTTTTTATCACTTGTATCTAACTCTTGTCCAATATCTTTATATCTTGCAAAATAGTATTTTACAAAGTCATTTATATTTTCATCTATTGGCATAAAGTATTTTCCATCTTTTTTAGCAAAGTTATTCAAAAATTGTGTTGCATCTTTTTTATCTAAATAGTGTTTTGCTAAGTCTGTATAAGTCTTGATATACCAAGTTTTTAATCTATCAAATTTTTCATCACTTAAATCAATACTTAGTTTTTCATTTTCCCAAGATAGAACTTGTGAATCAAACAGACCATTTAAGTGAATCAATCCTTCACAATAATATGGCTGTACTTCATCAACTTCCATCCATCCCATAAGCCCAACTGCTCTTTTAACACTATCAATTAAGACTTGTCTTTGAAGATGTTTCTCATCGCTATCAAGGTCAAGGAAAAATGAGATAAGTCCACCAGTTGTAGCTTTGAACTCTTCTATATTTTTAAAATTACCAGTTTTATTCATCACTGATTCTGTTTCATCATCGCACCATAAAATATGTCCATATTCATGTCCAATGGTTGTGATATCATAAACTTGATGCCAAGACGCTGTTTCATTAAATAAGAATTTTCTATCTTCATTTAAAAACTCATTTCCAAATATTTCAGCACTAAGTCTTAAAAATGGTTTTGCACGGCTTGTTTGTAAAATCTCATCTGCAAAGGCGAATATCTTTTTACCTTCTTCCCTTGATACGATTTCATCATTTGGTACAACTTGAGCTGAAAATAGTCCATTTAATTCTGCTCCAAAGAATATTGCTGGTCGACCAATATATAGTTGAACTTTATCAAGTGATTTTAGTGAGAAATCATAAGTTTTTTTATAAGCAGAGTTTTCTTCAAAGCTTGAAAAAATATTTGCAAAAGCTGATTTGATTTTATTTACTCTGTGGTCATTTTGTGCAAACTCTGGATTTGTAAATCTTATATCCCACTCTAAGGCAACTGCTTTTCTAAAGTGGTCTTCATAGTATTCAAGTGGATGTCCTATTTGAATAGGTGATTTTATTTTCATCCAAGCTCTATCTACATTTGCCCATTTTTCTACTAATGAGTTTTCTTTATCTTCTGAAAAGGCTAATATAAGTGATTGGATATATAAGATATAATCCCATTTGTGACCAAAAATATCATCTTCATGCTCTAGTAGATTTTCTTCAAAGTGTTCAAGGGCATTTATCACTTCTGTTGTTTGTTTTTTAAAAGCTTTAATATAAGCCTTATTCTCATATCCATCACCTTTTTTTACTAGTGCAGAATATGATCTATCAGCTGTTATTGAGTTATGTCCCAAATCAAATAATGAGTTACTTTCTAGATAATCAAAAACTTTTTCTTCGTTTCCATCAAATTTTGCTAATAACTCTTTATTTATACCATTGATAATATGTGCTGTCCAAGAACTTTGCCATGATGACATTTTGATTCCTACATCATATACACCTTGAAATATAGCTTGATAAAAAGGGGTTAAAAGATTGTTATCTTTTATAAAATCAATAGTTTTTTTATGTTTATTATGCCAAAACTCTTTTACAAAAAGGTATGCTTTTTCTTGCAACTCTATTACTTCTTTTTCATCAAGACCTAATTTTTTCAATACTTGTACAAGTGAGTCATCTCTTAGATTTACGAGTCTAGTCACAAGTGCATATCTTAGGTCATCACTCATTTTTAGATTTAAACTTTTTGCAAAATCATTTATAAGATTTAATTTATCATATTGTTTATCTTCTAAGGCTGATACTAATTTGTTTACTTCATTTTTTTGAGCATTTAAATATTCATAGATTTTTTTTGAATCTTTTAAAAATTGTTCTTTATTCATTATATATCCTTTTAAAAATAGAAGTTTATCATTTTATTGCTATTATTTTTATATACAATAAAAAGCTGTTATAATATAAAGTTAAAATTAATTATTTACATTTAGGATTTAATATGCAAAGGCACATTATATTAAGCTTTTCTATTACAATTATATTATTGATTCTTTTAGCTTATATATCAATTTATAAGATGCTAGAACTTTCAAATTTGTCTCAAAAACTTTATGAGCATCCTTTTGTTGTAACTAATGCAACCAAAGAAATCCAGTCAAATATTATATCAATACAAAAAGATATGCAAGATATACTTACCTCAAATTCAAATGATGAATTAAAAAATTCAATAGAAAATATAAAAGCAAAAGTAATAATAGTAAATAATCAGTTTGAAAAGATTTTTAAAAAGTATTTAGGAAATAAAAGTGATATTGAAAATAGTTTTCAAGCTTTTAAAAAATGGGAACCAATAAGAGATGAAATAATTTCATTAATAAAAAAGAAAAATTATGAAAGTGCTATAAATATAAATAAAACACTAGCTAAAGAACATATTAAAAACTTAAATACTCAAGTAAATATTTTAATTGAATTTGCACACAATAAGGCAGTACTTTTTTTTAATGACATACAAAAAAGCAAAAGTGAGGCTATCTTTTTTATTATTTCAACTGTTCTCTTAATCTTATTAATAATAGTTTCAATGTTTTGGTTTTTGATAGTTAATCTTAATGAAAAAGATAAAGAGAGAAAAAAATATTTACAAATGATTGACCAAAATATTTTTAGTGGAAAGTTAGATGAAAACTTAGACTTTATAAAAATAAGT
The DNA here is from genome assembly GCF_042214795.1 of Arcobacter iocasae. GTDB lineage: Bacteria > Campylobacterota > Campylobacteria > Campylobacterales > Arcobacteraceae > Arcobacter > Arcobacter iocasae. The sequence goes on from NZ_CP090177.1 coordinate 2,519,883, forward strand.
GATGCACTTCTTCAGATATTAGGTTATTCAAGTAAAGATTTCACTTCCATTTCAAATAGAATATATGCTGATAATAAATCATTTGATAAAGAAAAAGTTTTGAATATATTAAATAGTGGTAATACTTGGGAAGGTGAAATAAAAGTTCAAATAAGTCATAAAAAAACAAAATGCTTTATTTCTAAAATAGTACCAATCTTTGATAATAATTATAATATTACTGGATATAACAATATTTTTAAAGATATCACTAGTGAAAAAAGAATTGAAGAGATTTCTAGACATGATTCTATGACTAATATTTATAATAGAAGATACTTTGATGAGATGTTTCCAAAACAAATAAATATCTCAAGTAGAAATAATCTATTATTGGTCTTTGCTATGATAGATATTGATAAGTTTAAAGACTATAATGATACATACGGACATCAAGAAGGCGATAATACTTTAATAAAAGTTGCAAAAGTTTTATCTCAAACTATGAAAAGATCTTCTGATTATGCCTTTCGTATTGGTGGTGAGGAGTTTGGATTATTGTTTAATACTAAAGATGAAAAAGATGCTTTAAAAATAGTTGAAAATATAAAGCAGAAAGTGGAAAATTTAAAAATAGAGCATAGTAAAAACAAAGCTTCAAAGTATGTAACTATTTCTATAGGTGTTAAAATTATAAATCCTGATTGTAAAGCAACAGTTGAAGAATTGTATGCATCTGCTGATAAAGCTCTTTATGAAGCAAAAGAAACTGGTAGAAATAATATAGTTTTCTTAGATAAATAAAACTAATATTAGCACTTATATGCTAAAAGTGCTAAATAAATTCAAAACTTTAGCTTCCTTTTATAAAGTTTTGATAAAATTTCTCTTACAAAAACTAAAAATTATAGGAGAAATTCATGGCGAAACATCAATTTCAAACAGAAGTTGGACAATTATTACATTTAATGACTCACTCTTTATATTCAAACAAAGAGATTTTTATAAGAGAACTAGTATCAAATGCAAGTGATGCAATTGATAAGTTAAATTACTTAAAATTAACAGATGATTCAATCAAAGCAGCACTTCCTGAGGATTGGGCTGGTGAGATTAATGTATCTTTTGACGAAGCTGATAAATCATTAACAATAGTTGATAATGGTATTGGTATGACTGATGAAGACTTAATCGCTTCTATTGGTACTATTGCAAAATCTGGAACAAAATCATTTATTGAAGCAATGACTGGTGATGCTAAAAAAGACTCAAACTTAATCGGTCAATTTGGTGTTGGTTTTTATTCTGTATTTATGGTAGCTTCTAAAGTAGATGTTATTACAAGAAAAGCAGGAGCCGAGACTGCTTATAAATGGTCAAGTGATGGTACAGGAGAGTTTGATTTAGGTCCTTGTACAAAAGAATCAGTTGGTACTGTTATTTATATCAAACTAAAAGATGAAGAAGCAGAAGAGTTTGCTAGCAAACATAGAATCGAGAATATTGTTAAAAAATATTCTGATCATATCGCGTATCCAATTTTCTTAAACTACTCAGAAGAAGTAACTGAAGAGTTAAGTGAAGAAGATAAAAAAGCTGGAAAAGAAGCTAAAAAAACTACTGAAAAAAGACATGAAAAAATAAATGCAGCAACTGCTCTTTGGATGCAACCAAAAGCTAAAATCAAAAAAGATGAGTACAATGATTTTTATAAATCAATTTCTCATGATTCAACAGATCCTATGCTTACAATGCACACAAGAGTTGAGGGTGTAAATGAGTATACAACACTATTTTATATCCCTTCAATCGCTCCTATGGATATGTATAGAGCTGATTATCAACCAGGTGTTAAACTTTATGTTAAAAGAGTATTTATCACAGATTCTGAGAAAGAATTATTACCAACTTACTTAAGATTTGTAAGAGGTATTATTGATAGTGAAGATTTACCATTAAATGTTTCAAGAGAAATCTTACAAGAAAATAGAGTAATGGCAAATATCAAACAAGGTTCAGTTAAAAAAATCTTAAGTGAAATCAAAAAATTATCTAAAGATGAAGAAAAATACGCTGAATTTGTAGCTCAATATAATAGAGCTTTAAAAGAGGGTGCTTACCAAGATTATACAAATAAAGAAGCTTTATTAGAACTACTTAGATACAAATCAACAAAAACTGAAGCTGGTAAAATGACTTCATTAGAAGCATATAAAGATAGATCTGATAGTGAACAAAAAGCTATTTATTATATTATTGGTGAAAACGAAAATGTTATGAAAAACTCACCATTATTAGAAGCTTATAAGAAAAATGATATTGAAGTTTTAATTTGTGATGATAAAGAGATTGATGAGATTATCACTCCTGCATTACAAGCTTATAAAGAGTGGGAATTTAAAGATATCACTTCTTGTGAAGCTCCAAAAGTAGAACAAAGTGAAGAAGCAAAAAAAGAAGTTGAAGAAAAGTTTGAATCAATCACTAAAAAAATCAAAGATATCTTAGGTGAAGCTGTTAAAGAAGTAAGAGTAACTAACAGATTAAGTGAATCACCATCTTGTGTTACAAAAGATGCAGGTGACGCACAAATGGCTCAAATGATGCAAATGATGAGAGCAATGGGACAAGCAATGCCAGAAGGCGCTCCAATCCTAGAAATCAATCCAGAGCATGACATAGTTAAAAAATTAAACGGTTGTGCTGATGATGCACTTATTGCAGATGTATCATGGGTACTATTAGACCAAGCGAAATTATCAGAAGGTATGGAAATTACTGATGCAGTTCAATTCGCACAAAGACTAAATAGAATCACAGCAAAAGCACTTTAATAAAAGAACTATTTGCACGCATCTTCTGCGTTGCAAATAGTTTTTCTTTCAATCACCTACTAATTGTAGGCTCAATCAAAAAAAACTATCTGCGCCTTGAATCTACATACAACTAGTTCTTTTATATAAAAAATTCTGTATAATATTTTTGATATAACTCTATTTCTTCAGGGTGACTTGAATTATCTATACTTAATACTTTAATTGTTTTCTTGTCTTTTTTTAATACTATATATGTATCTGCTGTTAAATGTTCAACTTCAGTGCATTCATATTCTTCTAAACTATTATTAATTTCATAATCATTTGAAACTTCTTTAAGTTTTCCTTTTTGAATAATTAATTTCTTTTTATCTGTAGGAATGTAACCTTTTTTTAATAACTGCTCTTTTTCTATTAATAAGTTTTGTACTTGATTATTAATCATTGTATAGTATATAAACATTTAGTACCTTTTTAGTTATATGTTTTTAATAATAAAAAATAACAACAGTGTATAATATAAATCATTTATAAATATTAAAACAAAATTTATCTTTTTTAGTTATAATTATTAGTAATGCATTTAGGTATTACTGATAATTATATGTAATATTAAAGGTAGTCATATGGACTTTGATTTTATTCTTGCTTTTGCTGTTATTCTTTTGATTTCTTCTGTTGTGCATGGTGGTATTGGTTTTGGCTTTGGGATGATTTGTACTCCCTTGGTTGCTTTATTTACTGATATTCAAACTACTATTATGTATATGCTTATTCCTACTATGCTTGTAAATATTGTTAGTATTATGAGTGAAGGGAAGTTTTTTGAGGCTTTGAGGAAGTTTTGGTTTATCATAACTCTTATGGTAATAGGTAGTTGCATTGGTACAGTTTTACTTATATTTGCCAACTCTGAGTATTTTAAACTTCTTTTGGCTTTGATTATTTTTGTTTATTTATTTCAATCATTGGTAAAAATTGAAGCAACTTTTGTGGCTAAGTATCCTAGGTCTTCAACTTATGGTTTAGGTATTTTTGGTGGTATTTTATCAGGTCTTACAAACATCGTAGCTCCTTTGATGATAATGTATAGTTTAGAGATGAAATATACAAAAAAAGATACTATTCAGTTATCAAATCTATGTTTTCTTTTTACAAAAATAGGGCAAATGGGTGTATTTTTATTTTATGGTGCTTTTACTTTAGAGACTTTTAAAATATCAATGTTGAGTTTGATTGTGGTGGCTTTAGGTCTATTTTTTGGTATAAAATTGAAAAAGAGAATCGATGCAAAATTTTATGCAAAGATATTAAAAGTTTTATTATTTATTATTGCTGCTATTTTAGTAGTTGAAACGGTTGGTCACTAATATGGATTCAAATTTATTAAAAGTATTTATTGCTGTTGCAAATACAAAGAGCATATCTTTGGGTGCAAAGGAGTTGAACTTTACTCAATCAAATGTAACATTAAGAATAAAACAGCTTGAAAAAGGTTTGGGTTATGAACTTTTTCATAGGACAAATAGGGGAGTTGTTTTAACCCTAGCTGGTGAAAAGCTTTATCCTTATGCTGTTGATATAGTAAAAAAAGTTGAAGAAGCTAGTTTAAAAATGAGAAATGTAGATTATCAAAAACTTCTAAAAGTAGGTTCGACTCAATCAAATACAACTATTAGACTTACAAAATTTATAGAAAAGTTAAATAAAGATTTTCCAGATATGAAACTGGACTTTGTAGTTGATAGTAGTTTAAACTTAATAGAACAACTGCTTAACTATAAACTTGATATAGCTTTTGTAAATGGAAATCCAAATCATAAAGATATAGAGGTTTTAAATATATTTAAAGAAGATATTGTATTAGTTGAGCCAAAGGATAAAACAGCAGAAAATACAATATTTGCATATAAAAATGGTTGTTTAAATCGTATTTTTTTAGAAGAGTATTTAAGTGATGAAAATGAAAATAGATATAAAAAAGTAAATTTAGAAAATTATGAGTTAATACTTGCTTGTGTAAAATCAGGTTATGGTGTAGCACTTTTTTCAAGGGAAATAATTGAAAAGTTTGGCTACCAAGATAAACTAAAAATCACAAAGATGGATTTTAACTTAGATACTTATCTTATTTGTAGAAAGGATTTTATTCCTATGATAGAAAAGTATTTAAGAGATATGAAACTAATCTGATAGGGCTTTATTTAGATAAGATTAAGTCTATCATGTTATATTCTCATTTTTAAAAAAGGATACAAATGTCAATAACTATAAGAGATGCTGTTGCATCTGATGCACAAACTATATTAGATTTTATAATTGAACTTGCAGTTTATGAAAAAGCAGAACATGAAGTAAAAACAAATGTTGAGGAGACAAGAGAAGCTATTTTTGGAGAAAACTCTACAGTAAAAGCTTTGATTTGTGAAGAAAATGGTTTAGCTATTGGTTGTGCTGTTTATTTTTACAATTACTCAACTTGGCTTGGGAAATATGGTATTTATCTTGAAGATTTATATGTATCTCAAAGTAAAAGAGGAAATGGGGCTGGAAAATTTATGCTTAAATATCTTGCACAAAAAGCTTTAGGTGAAAACTGCGGACGATTTGAATGGTCTTGTTTACATTGGAATACTCCCACAAGAGAGTTTTATGAAAATATTGGTGCCATCGCTCAAACTGAATGGGTAGGGTATAGACTTGAAGGTAATTCTTTAATTAATTTTGCCAATAGTTAAGATTTGATGCCATAATTTTATGGCATCAATTTTATTATTTTTTACTTTTTAATTCTATAGTAAAAGTCGTACCTGCTCTTAGTGTATATTCTTTTGGTACTTCATCAATTGCTATTCTTACAGGTATTCTTTGTGCTAGTCTAACCCAGGTAAATGATGGATTTACATTTGCTAATAATCCTTTTCCTATGTTATTATCTCTATCTGTGATACCTGTTGCTATACTTTGAACATGTCCTTTTATTGTAAAATCAGTTCCAAGTGGATTCATGATTGCTTCATCACCTATATTTATTTTTGTAAGTTTATGCTCTTCAAAATAACCATAAACCCAAAAGCTATTTTCATTTAACATAGAGATATGACTTTCCCCTTGTTTTATAAAGTCACCTTTTTTTAGAAGTAAGTTATTTATCCAACCACTTGTAGGAGCATAAACTGTAGCTCTTTGTAAATCAAGTTTGATAATTTCTAGTTTTGAAAGTGCCTCGTTTAATTCCTCTTTTGCCATGAGTAAATTATATTTTGCATCATCTTTTACATCTTTTGGAATAATACTGTCATCACCTTTTATTCTTTTATCATATTCTGCTTTTTTCTTAAGATATTGTGCTTTTTTTATTTGAACAATTGATTGTGCTCTTTGTAAGTTTGCTTCAAATCTTTTTTTATCTATTTCAAATAGTTTGTCATCTTTTTTTACATATTGATTATCTTTTACATATACTTTTGAAATCATCCCTGATACATCAGGTGCTATTAGTGTAATGTCTGCTCTTACTCTTCCATCTCTTGTCCATGGAGAATCAACATAGTTCTGCCATAGTTTCATTCCTAAAACAATGGCTATAGTAACTACGCTAAATGTTATAATATATCTTAAAAGTTGTACGATTTTATTTTTTTGCATATAAATCCTTATTTATAAATTAGTAATGAGAAACTTGTGAAAATGCACACGAATAGTGCTGTTCTAAATAATCCTGGATGCCAGACAAACTCATAAACCCCTAAGTTTGCTAAAACTTTATTTAGTAATACTTGGATTAATCCAGCAAATAAAAATATTACTATTAGTGCTGGAATTTGAATACCTAAAAACGATACTATGAGGTTCATAAAGTCTCTCCTTTTATTGGTAAAAACTCTTTATTTTTCATAAGTGAATATATAATTGAAAAGTCCAAATATATATCTTTTAGAAGTTTTTGATCATTGGCTGATCTTAAGTGAACTTGTTCAAACTTATTTATTAATTCTTTTATTTCTTTCATTTGTTCTTCTTTGTCATTTTTATCTTTTAAATCAAAAAACTTTCTAATCAAGCTAAGTATTCTACTTATCTCTGATGGTTTTGATTTTGTAAAAAGTGTTGCATTTCTTCTTATATTAATAATTGCTTTTCCAATTTCAAGTATTGAAAGAACCCATCTTAATATTTTATTATTTGATTTGTTATCAAGTCTTCCTAGTGCTGAGTATCTTTGTATTAAATCAAAACTTGCACTTTCAAGTCTTACTCTTTGAAGGGCAAGTTTATCTTTAGTTGTTATCTCAATTTGTTTTGATAAGGCCTTTTTTACCCTTGATTCAATCCAAATATTTGATGTAAAATTAATAAGTATGAAACTAAGCCCTGAAAATAACAGTCCAATAACTGTAGCTATGTTCATATCCATAAATGTGTCAAAACTTACATTATATTGTGTGTGAATAGAACAAGTTGTAATAAATATAAGTAAAAACCCAAATCCAATCAAGTTTTTTCCTGGCAGTATCATAAAAAGTGAAATTCCAGCTAAAACAGGAGTTAAAAACAAACATAAAGTAAATAAATCACTTACATACATGGGAATGATATAAAAGTTATATATGGGAGTTATAATAAAACCTACAGCTGCACCTTTTAAGAAGTTTTTAGTAGCTCCCACTGGATTTGGAGCAGTACTTAGAAGTAGGGTATTAGCAACTGCTGGCAGTACGGCTAAAGAACCATATTCCCATCCTGAAATCATCCAAATACACATGACAACTATTAAAGTGATTGATGCTCTTATAATCATCAATGAAATAAGCACATTATCACTATAAGTAGAAAATTTCAAATTTTCAGCAAATTTTTCTAGTCTTTTTATTTTGTCGCTGTTTGTTGTAAAATTATAGTAAGTATTACAATAATCATAAATCTCACTTTCTAATCTAAGAAAAAGTGAGGTGATACTGTTAAAATCATGTATCAAATCAAAATCATCTAAAGCAAGACTCTTTTTTTCATCTTCAATTCTTATTTTTGTAATATCTTTTACTATTTTTATTTCATTTATTAAAGCTGATAAATTATTACTATTTGAATAGTTTGATAAACACTTTTCAAAATCAGCATAAATTTTCTTAAGTGAGTTAATAAATTCACTATTATCTTTATTATTATTTATTGTATTTCTAAGTGAAAAAAATGTGGTATTTATATGCATAAATTGAGAATTTAATCTCTTATAATATAACTTATCAGTTTTTTTCATATTGGTTTCAAAAGAGCTATTTACTCTTAAAGCGTCAGAACCTAAGATATCTCTTGTATAGTTTATACTTCCTTTTTCAAAGTCAAATAAGTTTTCACTATTGCTAAAGGAACTAATCAAAAGATTAAATTTACTTTTTTCACCTTTTAAAAGTGTATTTGATAGTTTTTGAGGGAAAAGTATTTCACTTATAAAACTTGCACATAAAAGACCAATTACCACTTCTGATAATCTATCTATTCCATATGTAAAGACATTTAGAGGATTTTCAATCGTAGGCATTGCAACTAAAGCAATTGTATATCCTGTTAGTACAAAACCATAAGACATGAAGTTTCTTGACATAAAACTAATTACTGAACAAAGTCCAACCCATAGGGCAAAAAATAGAGTAAATGATACTCTATCTTGAGCAAAAGCTCCAACTAGAATTATTGCCATTATTGTACCAATTACAGTTCCTACAAATCTATAATAACTTTTTGAAAATACAAGTCCACTAAAGGGTTGCATTACAATAAATACAGTAAATACTGAAGTTTGTGGCATAGCCAAATTAAAATACATACAAATACATAAAGCTAGAAGCCCAGCAGTTGTTGATTTTATTATATATTTAAAGATTGGTAAGTCTTTATTTATCCATTCATCTATGGCTAAAGATATATTTTGTTTACTCTCTATCAAGTACATCTTTTGCCTTGTTTTTATAACCACCACCTAAAGCTTCAATCAAATCAATATGAAGTTGAAACTTCTTATCTTGTAGCGCAATATCTCTTATTTTTTCTTCTTCTACATCTATGTTTTTATTTATATAATCAATTTTATTTTTTATACCTAATTCATAAACTCTTTTTTCAATATTTTTATTTTTATTTTTACTTGAAATAACTATTTTCTCTGATTTTTGTTGAGAGTTATTTAGTTCTATTTTTTTTAGTGTTGTAACTATATTATTTACAGCTTTTATTATTGTTTCATTGTATGCGTAAACTTGAGCATTGTAATCATTTACTTTTGTATTTAGATTTGATTCTCTTTTTTTTGCATCAAATATTGGTAAGGAAAAGGCAAGACCAGCTTCTGGGTCAAAGGAAGATTTTGTAAGTAGTTGGGAAAATGGAAATGATGTAAAATGCATCAAACCATTTAAACTAATATTTGGATAAAACTGTGACTTTGCATTTTCTATATACTGTTCTTTACTTGCTAAAAGATATTTTTGAACAGCTACTTGTGGTAAATGAGAAACTACATTTAAATGGATGTCTAGAGGTATAGTTATTTTATATTTGTTTGAAATAGAAGGATTTTTTAACTCACTTATTTGTGAGGGTAAAAGTCCTGCAATAATTGCAATAGAGTTTTTTATATTTTCGATTTCTTCGTTTACATTTAAAATATCTTGGTTGATTTTTTCGATTAAGTAGTTGCTCTCATTTACTTTTTCTTTATTTGATAATCCCATATTATACAAATCATTTAAAATATGATGTTTTTCATAAACCAATTTTTTTAAAGTCGAAAGTCTTTTTATTTTTTCAATTTTAAAATTCCAAGAGATATAAAGTTTACTAATAGAAGTAGAGATTGTCAATTGTTTTACTTTTATCAAAGCATCTTGTGCCAAGGCTTCATTTCTTGAAGCTTTGATTAATGAAGCTCTTTTATTCCAAAAGTCAAAATCATATTGTAAATTTAGCCCTGTTTGATAAAGGTTATAATAGTTTCCACCTAATGGTTCTGGAAAAATATAATTTTCACTAAATCTTTGTCTAGTAGCTTGTGATTCAAAGTTTACATTTGGTAAATTTGAAGATTTTTTTGCTTTGATTATATTGTTTGCTTTTTGGTATTTTGCTTCTAATTGTTTTAAACTAGGAGCATCTTTTATTGCATTTTCTATTAAGATATTTAGTTGTTTATCATTAAAATCTTTCCACCAAGAATTTTTTAGTTCTATATCATTACTTGAAAATTCATTTAAATCTTTAATTAACTCATCATCTATTTTTGTATCTTTTATTGTATTTGATGTTGTTACTTTAGGAACACATCCTGAAAATAGAATAGTTAATGAAATTACACATAGTATTATTTTCATATTTTTATGACTTCAAATTTGAGTGTATGGTTTTTAATGTTTCAATTAATAGCTCTTTTGTTTGAGTATCTATATTAATCAAAGCTTCTTCTTCAACTTTTTTACTTGCATCTTTTAAAATTTGTTCTAGTTTTTTACCCTCTTTAGTTATACAAACTAAATATGCTCTTCTATCATTTTTTTTGGCTTTTCTTTCTACCATTCCTTTTTTTTCAAGTTTATCTATTAGAAGAGTTAAGCTTGATTGTTTAAAGTAAGTATCTTTTGCTAACTCCCTTTGAGTTAAATTGTCTTTTTCACAAAGTCTTCTTATAATAATACTCTCAGATGGGGAAATACCATATTCCTGCAAGTCTTTTTCTAAACGATTTTTTAGTAAATTTCGTATATTGGCTACTAATACACCAAATGCATTATCTATTTCAAACGACATATTTATTCCTTAAAATTAGTGGGGATTTAAATGTTATTGTATTAATAGTTAATATGTTAACTATTAATTAGTTAATGGAATAATATTCTAATTAACTTAAAAGGGTATAAAATTTTTTACCTAGTTTAATCAAATTCCCAATCTATAGGGCTAAATTTAATTTTAAATTGTTATAATTTTTGAATTTTAATATTTGGAGTAAACATGAAATTATCAAAAATCTTATCAATAGCTACAATATGTGCTATTGCGCTAAGTGCAAATGCATCTGAGCGAATAACTTTAAAAGCTGCAAAATCTACATCATCTTATTATCAAATGGCAGTACAAATTGGTGAAGATGTTAGTAAATCTTCAAATAAAGATTTGAGTGTAACAATTGAAGAGAGTCAAGGTTCTGTTCAAAATGTAAAAGAAGTAAAAAAAAGAAAAGGGAACTATGTTTTTACAACACCTCCTGCTTTAATCGGATTAGCAAAAAACAAAAAAGCGATGTTTAAAAATGATAATCCAGAAGATTATGCAAAAATAAGATCACTTTTTCCTATTCCTTATTTAACTATGCACATGGTTGTAAGAGCTGATTCTGGCATTAAAACCTATGCGGATTTAAAAGGAAAATCTTTACTTATTGGTAAAGGAAGTTTTGGAGCTAAAGAGGCTAAAAAATATATTGAACTTTTTGGTTTGAAAGATGATGTTAAACTAATTGGTGCTGAATTATCAGGTGCAGTAACTGCGCTTAAAAATGGGCAAATTGATGGTTTCGCAACTTCAGGTTCTTATCCTGCACCAAATGTAATAGAAGCAAGTGCTAGTGATAAAATAAGACTTTTAAGTATGAGTGATGAACAAATCGCAAAAACTAAAAGAGATAAAATCATAATCCCTGCTGGAACATATACAGGAGTTGATGAAGATGTTGCAACTACTACTCTTCCTGTTGGAGTTTATACAACTACAAATATGAGTGAAGAGACTGCTTATAAACTTACAAAAGCATTTTGGGAATCAAAACCACAGTTAGAAAAACAAAATATTTGGTGGAAAGCAATTACTTTTAAAAACCTGAATATGTTTAAAACAAAACTACATAAAGGTGCATTAAAATATTATATGGAAGTTAATGCCACTATTCCTCAAAGCCTAAAATAATGGTTCAAAAGAAGAGTCGGTCACTGTCAATAAAATTTTTGGCAGTGACTTTTTTAGCTTTTATTACGGTTGGATTTCATATTTACTTAATCTTTACTGGACTTATGCCAAATTTAGTTAGTCGTCCTTTACACTTAGCTTTAGTTTTACCTTGGATTTTTCTTTTATCACAAGATGAAGATAGTTCAAAACTGATTAAATATGGTGGATATATATTATTAGTATGTGGTCTGTTTTCTTCTTTATATATAGTTTTTAACTATAGTAATTTAGAAGACCAATATGGCTCACTAGAAGGTTCTTTACAATACTTTGTTGCTTTATCTTTACTTTTAAGTGTTTTGGAAATGGCAAGACGAGCTATAAAACTAGCACTTCCCTTGACTGCAACTATTGCCTTAGCTTATGGACTTTGGGGTCATTATATTCCTGGAAACTTTGGACACCAAGAGATACCAATGGATAGCTTCTTTGGTACATTAGTTATAGCAGAAGGTGGTATTTTTGGAGGATTGACAGGTGTTTCTGTAAATGTCGTAGCAGTATTTGTAATACTAGGAGCATTTGTAGGAATAGGTGAGGGTGGTAATGCCTTTATGTCTTTATCTACAAAAATTGCAGGAAGATTAAGAGGTGGGGCTGCAAAAGTATCTGTTTTGGCTTCTGCTTTTTTTGGCTCAATTTCTGGTTCTGCTTCTGCAAATGTTGCATCAACTGGAGCTTTTACAATTCCTACAATGAAGAAGTTAAAGTACCCTGCAAGTTTAGCAGGTGCTACTGAAGCAGTTGCTAGTACTGGTGGACAAATTATGCCACCACTTATGGGAGCAGGAGCTTTTATAATGGCAGAACTTTTAGGAGTGCCATATGCTAAAATTATGGCAACTGCTATTTTCCCTGCTATTTTATTTTTTGTAACAGTTTGGATAGGTATTGATGTCTTTGCCAAAAAATATAATCTTCTTGCTATGGATAAGGAAGATATTCCTAAATTAAACTTGGTTTTAAAACTGGCACCATTTTTTCTTATACCTTTTGGAATTTTACTTTATGCTTTGATAATAGTAGGAAAAACACCACAGTATTCAGCAGCCCTTGCAATATTTGCTTCTATTTTACTTTTACTTGTAAATAGGGATTGGAAAATATCATTTAAAGAGTTTATAGAAAAATTTGTAGATGGTTGTATTACTGCTTCTAGACAAATAGCTTCTATTGCTTCTGTTATCATTTGTGCAGGTATTGTAATTGGAGTTTTAAATATCACAGGTATTGGGGTTAAAATAACTTCTGCTATTTTATATTTGTCAAATGGACAACTTTTTGTAGCCTTACTTTTAACAGCTGTTGCTTGTTTGATTTTAGGTATGGAAGTTCCAACAACTGCTGCATATATTATTTGTGTATCAATTGCAGGTCCTACTTTACAAGAATATGGACTATCAGCTATTCAAGCACATCTATTTGTATTTTGGTTTGCTTTACTTTCAACTATTACTCCACCTGTTTGTGGTACCGTTTTTATAGCCTCTGGAATTGCCCAAGCAAATTGGGTAGAAGTAGCTGGTAAATCTATGAAGTTAGGTATTGGATTATATATTGTACCTTTGGCTTTTGTTGTAAATCCATTTTTGATAGAACCAGATACTAACTTTTTATATGCATTTTTATCTTTTATAAAAATTGCAGTTGGATTAGGACTTTTATCAAATGCTTTAGTTAATGATAAACAAAAAACAGTTTTAAGAGTAGGTCTTGTACTTTTAGGATTAATAATTATCTTTTATCCCTTTCAATAAGCTATAATACTGTAGCTTATTGGAAAACTTCAATAAAGTACTTCAAAGTACTTGCATAAAATAAGTTTTTTTCTTATAATAAAGTAATTTAATAATAAGTAGCCACTATGAACTTTTTTAAAAAAATTTTAAACTCATTGAATCAAATGTCAAATCCCGTGTTTAGCTTCGATGCAAATAAATCAGAGCTATCTTTTATTTTACCAAATGATGAAAAATTTGATTTTACATTGGAAAATTATGAAGTAAAAACAAGACATGATCCTTATGTCTTAGAAGCATATACTTTCAATAGTAATGATTTATTTTTTGAATATATCCATTTGGATTCAAATTGCTCGTGGAATGGTCTTGCAAGAGGTTATTTTGAGAATTTGTTAAAAGACTCTATAAAAGAGGATTTAGAGTTACAAGAGAGATTTGAATTTAAACATTATGAGTTCTCTACTTATAAAACAGTTACAAAAGGTTTTGTCCATCTAATATATATTTGGGAAGTAAATAAAGAAGTATTTATGATAGATAAAAAAGGAATACTTTATAATGAGTTTATAAAATTACTAAAAAGTGATTATGAATATAAATATAGTGGAAGAGAAATTTTTGATTTATATCATGAAATAAGTTTAGTAAAGCATAACTCTTTAAATCATTACTTTAATGGAAGTAGTGATTAAAATATAGTATAATAAAAGAAAAACAAAGGATAAACTATGTTTTTCAAATCACTTATTTTCTCATTAATTGCTATATTTTTTACTTCTTGTGCTTCAAGTAGTTTTTATTATGATAAAAAAGATAGCTCGGCAAATATAAACTTATTAAATGTAAATAAAAAAATAGCCCTTACAAATCCAAAGATAGAACATACATTTTCACAATGTACAATTAATTCATATACTTTAAAAGATGATAATAAAAAATATGGAAATCTATTTTTAGAAAATATCGAATTAAGTAATGACTGCCATTGGAATGGTTCCGTAACTGGATTTTTTACATATGAATTAAAAACAAGAATGAAATTTAAAAGTTTTGAGTTAGTAGATAGATTTTCAAAAGATTATTATGAAATATCAACATACAAAGTTAACAATGAAAAATATGTAAGTATTATCGATATGTATACTGTAAATAGTGATGTTTTAATTATAGATAATAATGGGAAATTATCACAAGAGATAATTAAAACTTTAGATCCAGAGTTTAACTTTAAGTATGTAAATGCTCCAAGAACTGATATAAACTACAACTATAGCTTAGTTAAATTTAATATGTTTAACGGATATTTTACAAAAGAATCTGAAAGAAGAATAAGGGGTAATTAAATAACGGTGAAAAACACCGTTATTTATATAAGGAGACAATAGCAACGAAAGCTAAAGTTTTGTTTGTATGACGAAAGAATTGTAATGTAAATAGGATAAAATATATCCTATTTGAAAAAGTTATATTTGAAAATTAAATTTTATTTAAGGAGAAACTTTATTGTTTGATGAAGCAACACAATTTTTATATCAATATAAAAATAAGCAATTAGAGGCTAAGGATGTATCAGAACTAAAAGGCGATTTTGAAAAATACAAAAATGAAATCATAAAAAGTGAATATTATGATAAATTTTTTGATAATTATTTGAACATCAAAGGATATACTTATAGGCTTGAAAAATCTGATTTAAGACTGTTTTACACTTTTCAAGAAGCTATTTATTCAATTGATTTAGCAAAGCTAACTCGTGATGAAGAGGGTATTTTATTAAATACCGTAGTTTATATATTAGTAATAGATGATTGTATCAATGAATACTTAGGAAATGCTATTGATGAAAATATAAAACAAAGAGCAATAGAGTTTTATCAAAATGAGCAAAAAAGAGTATCAGCAGAAAATAAAAAATATCATATGTACCAAAACTAATTAATTTATATTAAATAGTTTTAGTATATCTTTTTCAATAAATTCCAAATCATCAGTTATCGTAAATATATCTAAGTCACTTTTACTAATCATTCCTTCTTTTAACAAAGTATTTTCAATAAAAGAGATTAAATCTCTCCAAAAAGTTGTATCATAAAGGTATATTTTTAGATTTTGAAGTTTTTTTGTTTGAACTAATATGATTATTTCAAAGAATTCATCAAGCGTGCCATATCCTCCTGGAAAAACAACACAAGCAGATGAATGCTTTACAAGCATATACTTTCTTGAAAAAAAGTAGTTAAAGGTGTGGTTTCTAGTAGTATATGGATTTAGTTTTTGCTCTTGTGGTATTAATATATTTAATCCAATTGATTGAACAGTTTTTGCTTTATATGCACCTCTATTGGCAGCTTCCATTATTCCACCACCTCCACCTGTTACAATATTGATATTTTTATTTGCTAAATTAAAAGCTAACTTTTCTGCCATTTTACAAGTTTTTGCATCTTGTGAAGTTCTTGCACTTCCAAAAAATGTTACACAATTTTTGATATCTTTATAAATTTCTTCACTACAATTAAAATCATCTGCTATTTTATTTTTTTCTATAATATTTTCTTTACACTCAGGCATTATTACTCTTTTAAATTTTTATAGAATTATATTGAAAAAATATAAGAAAATAAGTTAAATATAAATTTTGTTATAATTAAAAAAATATATTATTAGGCAATGGCATGAATATTAAATTAAATTGTGATGTTGGTGATAGCTTTGGTATTTGGAAAATGGGTAATGATGAGGAGATAATGCCATATATCAATATGGCAAATCTTGCTTGTGGTTTTCACGCAGGAGATGCTTTAAATATGGACAAAGCAGTTAGTTTAGCAGTAAAATACAATACTCAAATGGGAGCTCATATTGCGTATCAAGATTTAGCAGGTTTTGGAAGAAGAAAAATAGCATATTCTTTAGAAGAGATTCAAGCCATCGTTATATATCAAATGGGTGCATTAAATGCTTTTTGTAAAACTTATGGAAAAAATATAACTTATGTAAAACCTCATGGTTCTCTTTTTAATGACATGATGGATGATGAGTTGATTTTTAAAGCAATTCTAAGTGCAATTAGCTCTTATGACAAAAATATAAAACTAGTTATTTTATCAAGTCAAAAGAATGAAAAATACAAACAAATAGCACTTTTATATGGAATCTCTCTAATTTTAGAAGTTTATGTGGATAGAAATTATCATGATGAAGGTTTTATTCTTTCACGGTCTGAAAAGGACTCTTTTATAAATGATGAGTTAGATATTATGCAAAGAGTAGAAACTCTAAAAGAGAGAGGATATATAACTAGTAAAAATGGATTGAAACTTTTTTTACAAGCTGATACAATATGTTTACATGGAAGTTCTGAGAAAAATTATGAATTTATAAAAACAGTTAGTGGTTTATTAAATAATTAATAGTCTTAAAACTTAGTTTACACACTTCTTAGACACTTTTTGTAGTTAAACTTCGGGCTTTAAAATAAAGGGGAAAAAATGGCTGAATTATTATTTTTTGCGGGGGCAATATTACTTTATTTATATTCATTTTTATATAGAAAGTTAGCTTTATTTGCTACATTAGTTTTGTTTATAATAGCATATAAAATGAAAGTAGATGTTGTTTTGATTTGTGTAACTATATCTTTATTGATTGTTATACGATTAAGAAAGCATGGTGTAAAAGATGACCTTTAATATAAAAAAGGAAAAAATTTATTTTTAGCTTACCATTAACTCACTTTTATAAAATATAATTAAAAAAAGTAGGATTGTTATGTTTACAGAAAAGAATATACCAAAATTAATTATATTAACTCCCATAATTACAGTAATACTTATTGCTTTTTTTAATATATACTTTTTTATACAAAACCAAAATAACTATTTCAAAGAAGAGAGTATTAGAGTTGAAAATGAATATATTACAAAACAAAAGAATGTACTTAAAAGAGAAGTTACAAGTATAATAAACTATATAAATTTTCAAGTAAATAATAATAAAAAACTAAGTGTTGAAGAGTTAAAAAATCAAATTTTAAGATACACCGAGACTATTCGTTACGAAAAGAATGGTTATATTTGGATACATGATACTTCTTATTATTTAAGAGCTCATCCCTTTAGAAAGAATAGTTTAAATACTTATGATATTTCCTTAAAAGATGCAGTGGGAACACTTATTATAAAAGAATTTGTTAAAAAAACTTTAAAAAATCCAAATGGTGTTTTTATAGAATATTATTGGCAAAAACCAGAGAATGTTACTCCTTCAAAAAAACTTGGTTTTTTTAGACTTTATAAAAAGTATAATTGGGTTATAGGTGCTGGATTATATATTGATGATATACAAAACTCAATAGATAAAAATAAACAGTTATTGGAGAAAAGAATTGATAAGTATATTAAATTAGTTGTATTTGTATCATTTTTTGTGATGTTACTTATTGGTATTATTTCTTATATTATGTCAAAAAAAATATCAGAAGCTTTTAAACATTATCAAGAAAATGTACAAAAAAAAGAGTTTCTTTTAGAAGATATGAACAAAAATTTAGAGAAAAAAGTTCAAGTGGCAATTGAAGAGGTCCAGAAAAAAGATAGGGCAATGCTTCATCAATCAAGACTTGCTCGTATGGGCACGATGTTATCTATGATAGCTCACCAATGGAGACAACCATTAAGTGAAGTAGCTGGAATACTAATGGAGCTTGAAACAGCGGCAAAATTTAAAAAAGCAGATGATTTGATGATAAAAGAGTCTGTAGAAGAGTCTAATAAGCTTATTCAATTTATGTCATATACAATAGATGACTTTAGAAACTTTTTTAAACCAGATAAAAAGAAAGTGCATTTTTATATAGAAGATTCTTGTATGGAAGCAATTTCTTTGATTAGTGCATCTGTTAAAAACTCAAATATTAAACTACATTATAATATAAAAATGAATTACGAAATTTTTGGTTATAAAAGAGAGTTTGCACAAGTTTTATTAAATCTTATGTCAAATGCAAAAGATATTTTAAATCAAAGAAAAATAGAAAACCCAAAAATAGATTTGGAAGTAGATTTCAAAGATGGATATGCCATTGTAACAGTTCAAGACAATGCAAATGGGGTAGAAGAAGAATATTTAGACTTGATTTTTGAACCATACTTTACTACAAAAAGCAGTTCTCAAGGTACAGGTCTTGGACTATATATGTCAAAGATGATTATTGAGAAAAATATGGGTGGAGAATTAAGCGTTGAAAACACAGAACATGGAGCACTTTTCAAAGTAAAAATTAAGGCATAAAAATGGATGAAATAGCAGAACAATTAAAAAACTATACAGTTCTTTGTGTTGAAGATGAAGATGGTATTAGAAAAAGATTAGTTAATACTTTAAAATACTATTTTGCAGAAGTTTATGAAGCAGCTAATGGTGAAGAGGGTTATTATGTCTATTATGATAAAAGACCAAATATAATAATATCAGATATAGAAATGCCGGAAAAAAATGGTATTCAAATGATTGAAGAGATAAGAAAAAATGATTTAACAACTATTGTTATAATGTTAACAGCATATTCAAGTGAAGAGTACCTTTTAAATCTTATAAATCTAAATATAAATCATTATATTTTAAAGCCTGTTGTTTCAGATAATTTATTAAGTGGAATTGTAAAAGCCTTTGGAAATAAACTACAAAAAAAAGCTATATTTTCAGAAGATATGTACTTTGATATGGAAAAAAGAGAACTTTATTATAAAAATGAAATAGTTTTTTTACGAAAAAGAGATAAGAGTTTTTTGCTTTTACTTCATGAAAATAAAAATAGAGTATTAACTTATTCTATGATTGAAGAGTATATTTGGAAAGATAAATCTATGAGTATGAGTGCTTTAAAAACTTTTATAAAAGAGTTAAGACAAAGGTTACCAATAGAATTACTTGAAAATATTCCACAAGAAGGATATAAACTAAAACTTCTTTAACAATATATAAAAACTCACTAATTACTCACTATATAAAACTACTATTACTTATCTAAAAATAAGGAAAATTCATGTTGAAAAAATGTTTAATAATTGCTTCACTTGCAAGTATGGTTTTTGCTGGAAATGTAAAAATGAATTTAAATGCAAGACAAGGTGCAGATAACTTTCACACTGTTGGTGCTGAAAAATTTGCTTCATTGGTAAAAAAGTATACAGAGGGAACTGTTGAAATAACTGTATATCCTGGTTCTTCACTAGTAAAAGGAAATCCTTTAAAAGCTGTAAAAGATGGAACTGTTGCTATGGCTGATATGTTTATACCTTTTACTGCTGGTGGGGGTAAAGTGTTTGGTATATCTGCTTTACCATTTATTGCTCAATCTTATGATGATGCTTATAAATTATATCAAATCTCAAAACCTGCATATGAAAAAACTGCAAGAAGATGGAATCAAAAATTACTTTATAGTGTAACTTGGCCACCATCTGGATTTTATGGAAATAAAAAACTAGAGTCATTGGCAGATTTTGATGGTGTAAAAACTAGAACTTATGATAAAAACTCTGCAAACTTTGTAAATGGTGCAGGAGGAAATGCAGTTGCATTACCTTGGGGAGAAGTTTATTCAGCTCTTAGAACTGGTTTAGTTAATTCTGTTATTACTTCATCTTCTTCAGGAAAAGATGGTAAATTTTGGGAAGTATTAACTGACTTTACAAAAATAAGTTATGCCTATCCTTTACAAGCTGTTACAGTTAATCTTGATTATTGGAATTCTTTAAGCTCTTCTCAAAAAGATGCTATGTTAAAAGCAGCGGTAGAAGTTGAAAAATCACAATGGGAAGCTGTAAAAGCTGAAGATAAAGATGCACTTGATACTATGGCAAAAAATGGTATGCATATTTGGGAAGTTACTCCAAAATTAAAAGAAGAGTTATCTAAAGTTGCTGATAAAATGCTAAATGAGTATTTAAAAGATGCCAACAAAGATACTAAAAAAATATTTGAAGAATATAGAAAGTAAATCATGAAAATCTTTTATTCTTTTATAAATAAGCTCTCATTGTGGGGAGCTTATTTATCATCACTTTTACTAATATCATTAGTTTTATTAATCTTAACAGAGATATTTATTAGATACTTTTTTGATATGTCCACAATGATTGCAGATGAATATAGTGGATATTTGTATTTAGCTGCAATTTTTTTAGGTTTAGCTTATACTTTTAATGAAGATGCACATATTAGAATTAATATTTTAACTTCTAAAATGAGTCAAAAATCAAATAGGTTTATTGATGTATTCGCTGGTTTAATTACTATTGTTATATTAGTTTTTGCACTATATAGAACGATTTTATTTACTTATGATTCATATGATATGCAAATGGTTTCAGAAGGAGTTTCCGAAACACCATTATATTTAACTCAATTAGTTATGCCTTTAGGAATAAGCTTATTTATCTTGGCAGTTTTAGCTTTTGTTTTGAAAGGATTAAAAAATGATATCTGATCCTTTAATTTTATCAATTGTTCTTGTATTTATAATGTTTGTATTTTTGTTATCTTCAATTTGGATCGGGGTTTCATTAATCTTAACAGGTATTTTAGGTATGTTGATTGCTGTAAATCATTTACCACCAGTGCTCTCAATATATGACAAGATTGGTGATTTACTTGCAGCTTCTATGTATGATTCTTTAAATTCATGGTCTTTGGCAGCTTTACCAATATTTATTTTAATGGGAGAGATTTTATATAAATCATCTATTTCTACAAGACTATTAAATGGATTAACTCCATGGTTGAGTTTTATTCCAGGAAAGTTATTGCACATAAATGTTGCAGCATGTTCACTTTTTGCAGCAATATCTGGTTCAAGTTCAGCAACAACTGCAACAGTTGGAAAAATTACCCTTGATGAACTTAAAAAAAGAGGTTATTCAAAATCGCTTGCATTAGGTTCCCTTGCAGGAAGTGGAACATTAGGATTTTTGATTCCTCCTTCACTTATTATGATTATTTATGGAGTATTATCAAATGTATCAATAGGTAAGCTTTTTATGGCAGGAATTCTTCCTGGTCTTTTACTAGCTACTCTTTATTCAGTTTATATAATGATTGCTGCAAGTGTTGATAAAAGTGTAGTTCCTGTAAATAAAGATAAATATTCTTTAAGAGATTTTACCCATTCATTAAAAGATTTATTTCCAGTTTTATCTTTGATAACTGTAGTCTTAGGTTCTATTTATGGAGGGTTAGCAACTCCTACTGAAGCTGCTTCTTTAGGTGTTTTAGGTTCAGTTATTTTAGCAATTTATTTTAAAAGTTTATCTTTTGAAGTAATAAAAAATGCTTTATTAAATACTATTAAAACTTCTGTAATGATTAGTTTTATAATAGTTGGTGCTGGATTTTTATCTCAAGTAGTAGGATTCTTAGGAATTGCAAGAGCCATTAGTGAATTTATAGCCTCAATGGGGCTTTCACCTTTTGCTTTAATTTTAATCATTGGTATAATGTATGTATTTTTAGGAATGATTTTAGATGGTATTTCTATTGTTGTTATGACTTTACCTATTGTATTACCTATTATCCAATTAGCTGGTTTTGATCCATTATGGTTTGGTATATTTTTAGTATTTATGGTAGAGTTATCTCAAATCACCCCACCAGTTGGTTTTTCACTCTTTGTTATACAAAGTATAAGTGGAGAAAAAATAGAATACATATTAAAAGCAACACTTCCATTTTTTATTTTGATGATTGTTGCAGTTGTTTTAATTACAGTTTTTCCAGAAATTGTAGAGTTTGTACCTAGATATATGACTGCAAAATAGATTGAATTATAGGAGAGAAGATGAGTATAAAATTAAATTGTGATATGGGTGAGAGTTTTGGTATTTGGAAAATGGGATTAGATGAAGAGATTATGCCATATATCAATATGGCAAATCTTGCTTGCGGATTCCATGCAAGTGATGCTCTTACTATGAATAAGTCAGTTGCCTTAGCTAAAAAAAATAGTGTAACAATTGGGGCACATCCTGGATATCAAGATTTAGTTGGCTTTGGTAGACGAAGTATACCTTGTAGTGATGAAGAGATAAGTTCAATTGTTTTATATCAAATTGGAGCATTAAGTGTTTTTTGTAAAGTACATGGAACATATGTATCTTATGTTAAACCCCATGGTGGGTTATACCATGATATGATGAATAAAGAAAATGTATTTAGAGCAATTTTAAGTGCTATTTCATCTTATGATAAAGAAATAAATCTAATGATACTATCAAGCCCAAAAAATGAAGAGTATGCAAAAATCGCGCAGAGTTATAATATTTCTTTATTATATGAAGTATTTGCAGATAGAAATTACAATGATGATGGAAGTTTAGTCTCAAGAAGTGAAGATAATGCTGTGATTCATGATGAAAAAGAAGTTATATCAAGAGTTAAAAATCTAAAAGAAAAAGGTACTTTAAATAGTATTAGTGGGAAAGAGTTAGCTTTAAAAGTTGATGCTCTTTGTGTACATGGTGATACTAAAAATGCCTTGGAGTTTATAAAAATACTTAGAAAGGAAATCTCTGCATGATATTTAAAGTAGCTTCTGTTGATTCATTAGTTATATATTTTGGAAATGAAATAAGTGAAAAGATAGCTAATGATGTGCAAAAAGCTTATTTGTCTTTAAAGAGTTTAAATATAGAAGGAATAATAGAAATTATTCCTTCATATACTACTATTTATATCTCATATGATATTTTTAAATATGATTATTCTTCTTTAGTAGAACTATTAAAACAAAGTATTAATTTAGAGTATGAAGATAATAGTTCTAAAAACATTATAAATATTGATGTTTATTATGGAGAAGAAGTTGGTTTGGACTTAAGTGACATGAGTATAAAAACAAAACTTCCAATAGAAAAGATTATAGAAATACACTCACAAAAATTATATGATGTATATGCCATAGGTTTTGCTCCTGGTTTTGGATTTTTAGCAAGTGTTGATAAACAAATAGCCGTGCCAAGATTATCAAGCCCAAGAAAAAGTGTGCCAAAAGGCTCAGTTGCTATTGCAGATACACAAACAGCAGTTTATCCTCAAAGTTCTCCTGGTGGTTGGAATATCATAGGAAGAACAGCAATGGAGTTATTTGATAAGAGTTTAGAAAAACTTTCTCCTTTGAGTGTTGGTGATAAGGTTAAATTTAATGCAATCAGTAAAGAAGAGTTCTTAGCTCAAGGTGGGATTATATGAGTTTAGAAATAATAAATAAACCAATACTAGCAACAATACAAGATATGGGAAGATTTTCTTACTCTAATATTGGAGTTTCAAACTCTGGAGTTATGGATGAATACGCTTATTTGTATGCAAATAAAATACTTGGAAATGATTATGGTACAAATGCCCTAGAAATATCTTTTTCAAATGTTCAGTTTAAAGTAAATGCTTCAACACAAATTGCACTTACAGGTGCTAAGTGTGAGTTTTTTATAAATGATGTTTTAATGAATACTTGGGAAACACATAATATAAAAAATGGTGATATTTTAAAAGTTGGAAGAATAATAGAAGGTACGAGAGTATATCTAGCAGTAAGTGGTGGCTTTGATATAAAAAAAGAGTTTGGAAGTAATAGTACAACTATAAAAGAAAGCCTTGGTGGAATTGATGGGGATAAATTAAAAAAAGGGGATATCTTACCTTTTAAAAGTTCTCAAGCTACATATAAAAAAAGACTACATCAAGAGTATATTCCAAAATACAGTGATGAATTGATTTTAAGAGTAATTCTTTGCTCTCAAGAAGAGAACTTTTCACAAGAAGAAAAAGATAAATTCTTTTCAAGCTCTTATACTATAACAAATGATTTTAATAGAATGGGCTGTAAGTTAAATGGAGAAATAATAAAATCAGATATCAATGGAATCATTTCAGAAGGTATTGCTTTTGGGGCTGTTCAAATACCAAGTGATGGACAACCAATTATTTTATTAAAAGAGAGACAAACTATTGGAGGATATCCAAAGATTGGAACTGTTTTTAGCCTAGATTGTTTTAATCTAGCCCAAGCAAAACCAAATAGCAAAATAAGATTCTCTCCCATAAGTATAGAAGAAGCACAAGAGAAGTTAAGAGCTTTTTATCACTATTTTAGATAGTATTCTTGCTATTAATAAATATAGAGGATTGTTTTGGAAGATATAATTAATCAATGGGGTTACTTAGCTCTATTCTTATACTCATTTGGTGGTGGTTTTGTTGGTCTTGTGGTTGCAAGTGTTTTAGCTTATTCTGGTGATTTGAATATATATATTTGTATTATAGTTGCAGCTAGTTCAAACTTCTTAGGAGATCAGTTTCTATTTTATATGGCAAGAACAAATAAAAACTACGCAAAAGATATAATGAAAAAGCATGGAAGAAAAGTTGCACTTGCCCATTTGTGGATGAGAAAATATGGCTCACCAGTTGTATTTTTACAAAAGTATGTGTATGGGATAAAAACTTTGATTCCTTTGGCTATGGGACTTACAAAATACTCATTTAAAAAATTTACTATATTTAACTTCTTTGCTACAATTCTTTGGGCAGTAATAGTTGGATATATCAGTTATAAACTAGGCGAAGTTGTTTTAACTTACGCAGATGATTATAAGTATTATGGAGTAGCAATAATCTTAGCTATTGTACTTACTGTTACTTACTACTTAAAGAAGATATAAATGCTAGCAATAACTACACTAAACATAGACGAAAAACTAAAAGAAAACTTGATATCTTTAGGTTATGAAACTCTAACAAAAATACAAGAGGAGTCTTTACCTTTAATATTAGAAGGAAAAGATGTAATAGCAAAAGCAAAAACAGGAAGTGGGAAAACTGCTGCTTTTGGAATAGGGCTATTAAATAAAATAGATGTGAAAAAGTTTAAAACACAGTGTTTGGTTTTATGCCCTACAAGGGAACTTGCTGACCAAGTTGCAGAAGAACTTAGAAGAATAGCTAGATATAAACACAATATCAAGATATTGACTTTATGTGGTGGCGTTCCCTCAAGTAGACAAACACATTCATTAACCCATGGAGCACATGTAATAGTTGGAACTCCAGGACGAGTACTATTTCACCTAAGAGAGCAAAATCTAAATCCAGAGTCAATTGATACGCTTGTATTAGATGAAGCAGATAGAATGCTTGATATGGGATTTTTAGAAGATATAGAAAAGGTAATAAGCTTTATACCAAAACAGCGACAAACACTGTTATTTTCTGCAACCTATGATGAGAATATAAAAGAGCTTTCAAAAGGTATCTTAGTAGATCCTATTTTTAAAAGTGTAGATACAGTTCATAGTGAAAGTACAATAAGAGAAGAGTTTATAAAAACTTCAAGAAAAGATAGTGTTTTATTAAAGCTATTTTCAACATATAAACCAAGCTCTGTAATAATCTTCTGTAATACAAAAATCAAATGTGATGAACTAGATACATATCTTTATGATATGGGATATGACCCTTTAGTTTTACACTCTGATTTTGAACAAAAAACAAGAGATGAAATTATCACACTATTTTCAAATAAATCATATCCAATACTAATAGCGACAGATGTTGCAAGTAGGGGACTTGATATTGATGATGTAGAGATGGTTATAAACTATGATATGGCAAATGACACAAATGTTTATACTCATAGAATAGGAAGAACAGCAAGAGCTGGTAAAAGTGGAGTTGCTTTAACTTTATATAATGATTATGATGAAGATAAAGTTGAAGACCTGCAAGTAAATAAAGAGCTAGTTTATGTTGATGAAGAGAGTTTGATTGATGAGGTATATAAATTAACATCAGAATATAAAACTATTTATATAAGTGGTGGAAAAAAATTAAAACTAAGACCTGCTGATATCTTAGGCTGTTTGATACAAGATAATAATTTAGATAAAGATGATATTGGTAAAATCAAAATACTTCCTATGTGCTCTTATGTTGCAATAAAAGTTGAAGCATATGAAAGAAAAATAAAAGAAAAAGAATCTTTAAAAATCAAAGGTAAATTCTTTAGAATATTTGATAGATAGTTCATATTATAAAAAATAAAAGTAAAAATAGGTAATATATAATTAAATAATATATTTTTCAAGGAATTTGATGAATAATTTGATTGTAAGTGGTATAAAAAGATTTTTAGAAGCTAATTGTTTTAATCAAAATATTTATGAATATCTTGATTTTTATGACAAGTTAAGAGATATAAAAGAAGTTAAGCTTATCTATGAAGAGCTACAAATATGGCTTGAAAGAACTTTTTATATAAAATCATTAAAAATCATAATTGACTCTTTGGATGAAAAAGATAAAGAGATTGCTTTTCAAAACTCTAGTGATGAAGTTTATGAAAACAGTTCAATGATTAAAAAATATAAAATTTTTATGAATAAAAGTTTAACGATTAATTTTTATTTAGTTTGTGAAAATAAAAAACACTTAAAAGAAATTTCATCAAATGATGAAATATTAAATGCTTTTTTTTATATGGTGGCACCTTTTATAACTAGTGTTTCATATCAAGAATTAGTACAAAAACTCACTTTTAAAGACCCTTTGACAAGTGTTTATAATAGAAAATTTTTAGTTGAACATCTAAATAAACTTTTGCCCTTGTCTAAAAGAGAGAATAAAAATATCTCATTTTTGATGGTAGGAATTGATCATTTTAAAGCAGTTATTGATGAGTTTGATTATGATGTTGGTGATAATGTTTTAATTAGTTTATCAGAAATATTAAGAAATAATATAAGGGAATCTGACATCGTTGTAAGATTAGAAGCAGATGAATTTTTGGTTACTTTAGTTGGACTTACATCACAAAATGATGCGAAACTTGTAGCTCAAAAATTAATCGATGTTTTTGCAAAAAGTGAAGTAAAAGTATCTCCCTCAGGTTATACTTTGAAAAAGACTATTTGCGTGGGTATTACCCATTATGATAATCAAACAAATTCTGTTGATTATATTTTAAGAAACGCTGATATATCGCTTTATGAAGCAAAAAATCTAGGAAGAAGTAAAATAAAAGAATTTTTTCCAGATAAAGTTGAATGTGTAGATTTATTTTAAAAAGGAGTATTAATGGCAGTGGAAGCTAGTGCAAGACATATCTTAATAGATAATGAAGATATTTGTAATCAAGTAAAAGAACAAATAATTAGTGGGGATTTAGATTTTGTAGAAGCTGCAGAACAATATTCATTATGTCCATCAGGAGATCAAGGTGGAGCTTTAGGTACATTTGGAAAAGGTCAAATGGTAAAAGAGTTCGAAGATGTTGTATTTAGTGCTCCTGTAGGAGAAATACAAGGTCCAGTTCAAACAGAATTTGGTTACCATCTTATAGAAGTAACTTCAAGAAACGACTAAAATAATTTATATAAAGGCTAACTTTTTATAGTTGCCTTTATTAATACTTTAAGCTCAGAAATCTCTTCTCTTAATTTTTTAATTTCATCATTTACATGGTGTTCATTTGATTGAACCTCTTCAATAATATGTTTTTCTTCATCTTGATTTAGTATTGCCATTGCATCAACTATAATTGCCACAACTAAATTTATCATTACAAAGGTCACAATAAAAATAAATGGAACAAAGAAAATCCAAGCATGTGGATAAACTTCCATGATAGGTCGAACAATTCCCATAGACCAAGACTCTAAAGTCATGATTTGAAAAAGTGTGTAAAATGACTCACCTAAAGTGCCAAACCATTGTGGAAAGCTTTCAGAGAATAGTTGAGTAGACATAATAGCAAATATATAAAAGAACAGACTCATAAGAGCAATAACAGATAACATACCAGGTATTACGCTAATAAGTGCTGTGACTATCTTTCTCATTTGAGGAACAACAGTTATAAGCCTAAAAAGTCTTAGTACTCTTAGTATTCTAAGTATTTCAAAACCAGAACTTAATGGAATCAATGAAATAGCAACTATTGTAAAATCAAATATACTCCAAGCATCTTTGAAAAAAGATATTCTATGTACATAAATTCTAAGTATGATTTCTATTGTAAATATTGTAATAACGATTTGATTAAAAAGTATTGCATATACTTCATAGTTTGCCATAAACTCTTTTGAAGTCTCTAATCCCATCGTAATACCATTTAATACGATTAAATAGGTTATGAATTTTGTAAAAAATCCACCATCAACAAATGATTTTATTTTGTTAAACATGACAAGTCCTATAAGGATAATTTTTCGTAATAATAACCAAAAATTCTTAAGGATTTGTCTTAATTTATTATTTAATCTTCAAAGATTTTAAACACTATATCTTTAAGCTCTTTTTTCAAAGTTAGATTCATATCTTTTTTATTTGTATATATATAAAAAGGCACAGTATTTAGCATAGATTTTTTCAATCTTTTTCTAACAGTTGAAATTTCATCTATTGGAATAATTTCTTCACCATCATATAAAGTAAACTCTTTATTTAATCCTAAAGTAAAAGATACGATTTGGTATGTAAAAAATACATCTTCTTCTTGGGTTTCCCATTTCTTTATGAATTTATCTAGTTCGATTCTAAGTTTTTTGAATCTGTTTTTTGTAAGGTATCCAAAACTTTCTCTAAATTTATATCTTTCGATTGTAGAAAATTCTAGTACCTTATAAAATTCATTTAAATTTTTCCAAGGAGATCTGAAAAATCTTTTTCCAAAAAGCACTTCTTCAAATGATTTTAGATACTTTTTGTCATCATTTGTTTTAGTATCTTTATTTTTTATTTCAAAATACTCTTTTTTAAATAGTGAAATTAGCCAATTTTCATCAAGCATAGAGACAATATCTAATCTTCTTTCTTCATTCTTTTCACTTAAAAAATTCCAAAGCATAGCAATACAATTTGATGAGTTTTTTTCATAAAACATGCCATTTTTAAAATATTTTTTAGAAAGGTATAAAACTACATTTTCTAATAGGGCATCTGTTTTTGCAATACCATGATTATAGATTACTTTTTTATATAAGTTAAATCTCATTTCTAAAAGATGTTCAATATCGATTAACCCCATATCAAAGAAACTTATTTTAAAAGTTTTCCCATCTCTTACTAATACAGTATGTTTTGTAATTCGCAAGTTATCATTTGCTCCCCCTATATATCCAGAAGCTACCATATCACGATTTATATAATCTAATCTATCAGCATCAACAGTTCCACTAATAATTGAATGTAATACTTTAAAATCAAACTTAGCATAAACTTTCTCTTTTAAAATAAACATACAAAGCTTATGTAATAATTTAAAATAGTCAATATCTGATTGTACATCGCTATTTTTTATAAGTTCTTCTTTAAATAATAAATCAATAAAATTTTCACCAATAGCTTCATGTAATACTTGTTTTTGGTTTGAAGTTATATCTTCATATAAATCTTTAAAGTTTTCTTCTTTTTGTAACAAATCGGGACTGTTCTGAATATTTTCATATACTCGTTTTAGTGCATTTTCAACTTGATGTGAAAAAGGAAGATGTCCTACATCATGTAATAATCCTGCTAGTCTTACGGCTTGTAAAGTGATTATATAAGTATCATTGTACATTTTAGAGTTTGTAGGTATAGAGAATTGATATAAGGCTTTATTATCAAAATAAGAACTACCTTCATCAAATGTAATATTTAAATTATCTTCTACAATTATCTCATGTATAACTTTTCTCATACTTTTTAAAAACATGTCCCTTGTTGTTGAATCACTATTTAAAAGGGCATTTTTTAGCATATAAGAACTTACATGCATTGTTCCCAAACAATGTATAAATCTTTTTGTGGTGATTGAGGGAAATGAAAAATAAGCTAGGGCATTTTGTGTTACAAATTGCAGTCTATTTAATATCTTACTTTGTAAAATCAAATCTTCAAGTTTTGTATACTCTATATGATTATAAATAGTATCATTTATTAGTCTATTTTGTATGGTAGTTTCCTTTTTTAAATTAAGTTATTCTTTTCATAATTATGACTTAATTTTATTTAATGTTACAAATTAATTTCAATTTAATTACAAATTTATAAATATAAGTATAAAATATTATATTAATACTTATTATCAATTAGGATCTATAATGCAAGAAATAGCAATTTTTTCAATCGTTTTATTAGCTTTAGCATATATTTTAAGAAAAACATTCAAAAAAAATGGTGGCTGTGGTTGTGGAGAAGAGGGTTGTTCTAAAAAATAGAACAATCTTCTTATTACTATTTAGTTTTTCTTATTTTCAAATATTCGTTCAGTAAATTCTGCAAATTTACCTCTTACTGCTTTTTCTAACTCAATTGCAAACATCTTAACTTCATCATGTTCAAAGTTTGTCTGTTTTAAAAGGGTAGTTAGACCATTGTTGTATTTATTTAAATATAAGTTATCAATTTGTCTATTTGACCCAATCACAATTGCCATACAGCTTTCATCAAGTCTTGAAAGTATAAGTTGAGTAGTCTTCTCACTTGAATTTTGCCACTCATCCATAATAACAATTGCCGAGCTAAGCGTTCTTCCTCTAGCTTCTCCTGGCCATAGAGTTTCAATACAGTATTTAGATGTTAATTCAGAAATTTTGCTATCAATAGATTCTTTATTTTCTTTGTTTTCTGATTTTTTCAACTGCTTTTTAGCAATAAACTCTAAAGTATCAGTTAAAGCCATATTATAAATACGAAATTTCTCATCATTACCTGATAAAAACCCAATATCAGCACCTTTGTCAAGTGATTCAATAGAGTTTCTTACATATACTATTTTATCATAAAGTCCTAAGTCAATAAGTCTCATTGCACTTGCAATTGACATCAATGTTTTACCACTTCCAGCTTTTGCATCTATAACCAATAAATCATACATATTAGAAACAATAGCTTTTGAAAATAATTTTTGTTTTAGATTTACAGGTTTTACTTGTAAGGCTTTAAAATCACTTTCACTTAAAATATTTATTATCTTATTAATGATAATTGCATACTCTTTATTACCATCTTCACTACTAAATTCATAAGAGAAATTTTCAAAAGTATATTTATCATCAAAGCTAGTTATTGGTTTCCCATCAAGTGAATTAAATATAGATGAGTCAACTTCAATTGTTTTTACAAATTCGAATTTAGGAACAACAGATTTATCATCATGTAGAGTCTCAGCTTTTATTCCTTTAAACTGAGCAAAAGTTCTTGCATAAATGTCAATTGATAAAAATATTGTTTGAGCACCTTTATAGTACTGTTGGGCGATTGCTGCAACTTCAATGATTCTTTTGTCATTACTTTCACTTAAGTGAACTTGTTCTATTTCTGAATCATATTTATCTTTTGCAATAACATGTAGTTGAAGATCATCACTAAAATATTTTACAACTTTGAATTTACTTCTATGATCTACTTCTTTGATTTTCATTTTAGCTAGAAGTCTAGCAAACTCTCTTGAGTAAAAACCAAGTTCATTTGGTAACTTTTTTTTGTCCTCAAGCTCAAATAAAACAGTTTCAGGCACAACTATTACATTAGAACCATTATCACTGACTTTATACAGGTTTTGTAGGTTTTGTAGAATAATGTTTGTATCTACTACATATATTTTTTCTTTCATAATTTCATTATATCATGAATTTGTTAGATAATTATTACAAACTGTATATAAAATGTCTAGTTACATTTTGGTAACATTTACTGTTTAATATATTATTTTGAGATAAAAAAGATATAGAATAGTAGCTGTAGGTTAAGTAGAGTTTTTACCTCTACTTATAATATTAGATTAATTTTTCTCTTGAAACTATTACACCATCTAAATCGGCATATAAATAGTCACCCTCATGGAAAGTAACTCCCCCAAAACTTAATTGGTCACCTCTTGAAGAATTTGTTTTATCAAAATTTCTTAATGGACAAGTCCCTATGGCATATAAAGCAACATCTATATCTTTTGTATAAGCTATATCTCTTACATATCCATTGATAATAATAGCTTGCCAATTGTTATTTTTAGCAAAATCCATTAATTTATCTCCAACTACTCCATAAAAATATCTTGCATTTTCAACTACTACAACTTTACCTTTTCCATTTTCATCTCTTAGCATCTCTAATAATTCCCAATTACTTTTATCAAGTTTAATTGTTACTATTTGTCCAGCACATTTTTTTAATCCCCCATAATTTTTATATTCATTTGATAATACTTGGATCTCTTTGTCTCTGTTATCATCGCATAAATCTGCAGTCTCAAAATTCATTTCTTCCCCTTTAAATCTTAATTGAAGCAGGAGTATATGTAAATAAAGTGTACAAAAGATGTATAACTCAACTAAAATTAAGATTTTATTTATAATATAAGAATAATGTATCATAAAGTAACATAAATGAATGGTATTTATTTAAATTATGTATTAATATTAAAAATTTCTTAATTTTATTTTAGAAATTAAGCATAAAAAAAGGCTAGTCATATTGACTAACCTTTTTTATTGTAAATAACTTTATTATTATAAAGCAGTTACATTTTCAGCTTGTGGACCTTTTTGACCTTCAGCTACTTCGAAAGTTACTTTTTGACCTTCGTTTAAAGATACTCTACCGTATCCAGTACTGTTAATTTGTCTATAATGTACGAATACATCTTTACCACCGTTTTCTTGTTCGATAAATCCAAAACCTTTTTCACTGTTGAACCATTTTACTGTTCCGTTTACTAAATCTGCCATGCAGTTTCCTTTGTTGTTTAAATATACTTTATTGCTAAAGTGGTAGAAAATATAAATTTGAGTGTTCTTTCATGGTAGATTATCTGTGTACTTGTAAATAGTTTTCAATAAAAAAAGCCAAAGATGAAACTCGAAACCATCTTCATAAAAAACAGTATAGCTAAAATAAAAATTAAATGCAAGTATTATTAAAAAAAATTTAATATTATATTACATTTTCATTAATTATTACACTCCAACCCTCATATTTAGGTGATTCTTCTATCTCTTTTATCTGTGTATTTGTTAAGTTTGGATAGCTCATTTTCTTCCCATCCCATACAATACAGGGGAAAGTCTTCTCTTTTATAAGAATTGATTTAATAATTTTAAGTATTTTTTTTATCATTTTACTCTTTTATATACTGCAAAAAAATGAGGAACAGAAGGTTTTTGATTATCATCATATGCTAAAAAACTAATCTCTTCTAATTCATCACTTAATACAAATTGATTTATTTCTTTTTTATCTAAAGGTAAAGGTATCTCATCTAAGTTTTTATTCTCTTTTCTACTTCTACAAGAGACAAGTACATATCCTCCTATATCTAATAAATTTGAAATAGCAACTCTAGCTTTGATTCTATACTCACCTGGTAAAACTTGTATTGTATTACATTCATATACTAAATCAAAGTTTTCAATCCATGATTTATCATATTCAAATAAATTTGCTACAAGATAATTAACTTTTGTATTTGGATATCTCTTTTTACAAAGTTCAATTGCAGTTGGAGCTATATCAAATGCCGTAACCTCAAATCCAAAGTCGCTTAATGCTTCTGCATCATCACCAACTCCACAACCTATTACAATAGCTTTTGGGGCTTGTTTATTGATTTTATTTTTATTTAACCAATTTATTAAATAAGGACTTGCTTCCAAGTCAGCCCAAAATACTTTTTTATAATCTCCATTTGCATTTTTATAAATTGTATCAAACCAATCAAGTGGTTTATTCTCTTCTTGGTATTGTTTAACCATTTTTTTGTATTCAACTGGGTCAAATGTTTGCATTTTTTCTCCTGATTTGAAATATTTTATTTAAAATAAGGTTTTATTAGTATAATTTTGATTTTTAAAAATAAATATTTATATTCTATTAATCTATAGATATTAAAATACATGTACTAGGAGTAAAAATGCAAAATAAAAAAACAGTTTTAATAATAATAGTAGCACTAATTGGGCTATTTTTTGTGGGTGGTTATTTTTATAAACAAAATAAGGCTAGTGAATTTGGAAAAGTAGCAAGTGAAAAAGCAGAAGTTTTTCAAAGGGATTATTCTTTAGTAATGGGACCTAAAGATGCAAAAGTTCAATTAGTAGAATTCTTTGATCCAGCTTGTGGAACTTGTGCTTATTATTATCCTTTTGTTAAAGATATACTTAAAAAGCATAAAGATGATATTAAATTAGTTCTAAGATATGCACCTTTTCATGCAAATTCTAATTATACAGTTAAAATGTTAGAAGGTGCTAGAGAGCAAAATCTTTTTAAAGAGACTTTAGAATTGATGTTTGCTACACAAAATCAATGGTTAGATGGACATGGTGTAGATCCTAGAAAATTATGGATTGTTTTAGAAAAGTCAAATATACTTGATATGAAAAAATTATCAAAAAGTATGGACAATATCATGTATGATAAAATCATCGAACAAGATTTAGATGATGCAAGAGTTTTAAATGTAAGAGGAACTCCTTCATTTTTTGTAAATGGAATATCTCTTCAAGATCTTAGTGGTGAGAATTTACAAAAATTAATTGAATCACAACTATAAAAGATACTTTAAAAGTATCTTTTATTGGCAATCCGCATCTTTAAATTTTGCATCTTCACCTTTTAAATAATCACAATCTTTTTGTAATAAATTTACTCTTTCAAAAACAGCATCAAAGGCTAAAGTATCACTTAAATCAGAACTTAACAAATCTAAATCACTAAATCTTGCATCTGCAATTCTTGAAGAAGAGAAGTTAACATTATCAATTGATGCTTCACTGAATTTTACACCCCAAAGGTTTGAACTTTTAAAAGATACATCTTTTATCTCTGTTAGTTGCATGTTTCCACCTTTGAAATTACTTCTATCAAAAGTAGAGTTTTTTATAGTGGCATTTTCAAAATTACATTGAAAAAAGTTTGAATCCATACCTTTTACATCTTCTAATTTTGTCCCCCAAAAAGAAGATTTCGCAAAGTTTGATTTAGATAAATCTGCCCCTGATAAATCAGACCCTGCAAAACTTGTTTTTTGTAAATTCATACCTGATAGGTTTGCATTAGTTAAATCACAATCTTCACAAACTAGTGTCTTTTTTAATTTCTCAAGTTGTACTGCATCATATGAAAAAAGAAAAGTGAAACTAAAAATCAAAAGTAATAATTTTTTCATTTTTTATTCTCCTTTAAAAGTGTCATAAATTTATTCTCTTTTAATCCACCCATTGCTTTTTTGTATACATTTTCTCCATCTTTTGTGAAGTAAAATCTTGGTATTCCCCAAAATTGCATCTGTTTTGGGATATCTTGATCATTGATATCAAATTGATATGTAATAAAATTTTTATTTACAAAATTTTTAACTTCATCTTTTACAAAAACATGCTTTTTCATATAATTACATTCAGGACAAGTTGGCGAGCTAACCATCACAAAAATAGGTTTATTTTGCTCTTTTGCTTTTTTAACAGCCGTTGCATAATCTTTTTCCCAATTAAAGCTTGCTGCATTTAGTGAAAGAAATGTAATTAAAAGTATTCCCAATAACTTAATCATATAAACTCCTTTATTTGATATAGTATTATAACTATTTTTAATAAAAAAGCAATCTTAAAAAGCAGTTTTAATTATTAAGTGAAAATATAATAAAATGAAAACTATTAACTTAACTAAAAATTGGAGATATTATGAATATTATAAAAAAAGTTACATTTATAGCAAAAGATGATTCTATTAAAGAAATGAAAGATTTATTAAAAACTATGGTTGAACCTTCTAAAAATGAAAAAGGTTGTTTATCATATGAAATCTATCAATTAAAAGAAAATCCAGCAAAGTTTGTAGTTGTTGAAGCTTGGGAAGATGAAGAGGCTTTAGAAGGACATAAAACTACAGAACATTACAAATATTATAAAGCAAACTTTGAACCATACTGTAAAGATAAATATAGTGATGATTTAGAAATAATATAAGGCAATAATTTGAAAAATTTATGGACAAACGAAGAGGCACAAAAGTATAAAAGTGATTTAGAACTAAGAGTTTTTACTTCAAACTTATTAGGAAGAAGTGATGAACTTGTTCTTCATGGTGGAGGTAATACTTCTGTAAAATCAAAAGTAAACGGTGAAGATATCCTTTATGTAAAAGGAAGTGGTTGGGACTTAGTAAGTATTGAAAAAGAGGGCTTCGCTCCTGTTAAACTTGATACTTTAATTGAAATGGCAAAACTTGAAAGCTTAAGTGATAGCGATATGGTATCACAACAAAAAGCAGCTATGATTGATAAAAGTGCACCAAATCCTTCGGTTGAAGCAATCTTGCATGCAATTATTCCTTTTAAATTTGTAGATCATACACACGCAGATGCAGTTGTAACTATATCTAATAATAAAAATGGAATAGAAAATATTAAAAAAGTTTTTCCAAACTTTTTAATTATCCCTTATGTAATGCCAGGTTTTATTCTGGCAAAAACTATTTTTGATATGGCTAAGGGTTATGATTGGAAAAATAGTGATGGAATTATTTTACATAATCATGGAATTTTTACTTTTGATGATGATGCAAAAAAATCTTATGACAAAATGATAGATGCTGTTAGTTTGGCTGAAAAGTTTTTAGAAGATAATGCAAAACTTGAAATACCAAGTTTAGAAGCTAAAGAAGTAGATTTAACTGAACTTATAAATGCTATTTCTAAAGAAAAAGGTTATGATATAGCTTTAAAAGTAAATCAAGATAAAGAGGCTTTATATTATGCTTCTCAAACAAATCTAAAAGAAAATGTTACAAAAGGAGTTTTAACTCCTGAGCATATTATTAGAACAAAAAAAGTGCCTTTAGTTTTAGAAGATAATGATATAAAAAGTGCGATAGAAGAGTATAAAAAAGAGTATAAAGTATATTTTGAAAGGTATGCAAAAGATGAGATTTGTTTAAATCCTACTCCAAATTATGCAGTAATAAAAGATTTTGGAGTTGTATCTTTTGGAAAAAATGAGAAAGAAGCAAATATTATAAATGATATTGTAACTCATACTATTAAAGCTGTTTTAAGAGCTCAAAAATTAGGTGGCTTCGTAAGTATAAGTGAAAAAGATAGTTTCGAAATGGAATATTGGGAACTAGAGCAAGCTAAATTGAAAAAATAAGAAGTTTAAAACTTCTTATTTCAATAGTCTGTAAAAACAGATTTCACTCCCCATTTAAAGAGTTTTTCGATATCTTCTTTTTTATTTACTGTATAAACATTTACATAAAATCCTTCATCAATTAACTTTTTGACTAAAGCTTCATCTGTGATTTCAAAATCACAATTATAGTTTTTTACATTTAAACTTCTTAGATAATTTATCAAGTCTTTTGGATGTTTGTTTTCTTGAAGAGCTGCTATGTCAATGTTTGGATTTAAATTATTTATTTGTTTTAAATAAGTATGATTAAAAGAAGAGATTATAACTTTGTTTTGCATTTTAGTTTCATCAACTATTTTTAATACTTCTATTGCTGCTATTTCATGAAAGTTTGTATTTTCTAAATCTTTTATTTCAATGTTTGCAAAGATATTATTTTCTTTTAAAAATAGTAAAAGCTCTTTTAGTGTTGGTATTTTTTCTATTTGTTCTTTTTTTAAATCTTCAAGTGATACTTTATTTTCTTTTATAGTATTAAAGGGATCTTCTTTTATAAACCATGAGGAGAAATCAAGATTTAGTAGTTGCTCATAAGTATAATCTACAACTTTATAAGGCTTTTTAAACTCTTCGAACTCTTTTACATTACTTGTTCGCTCTAGTGTATCATCATGAATAATAACTGCAATTCCATCTTTTGTAAAAGCAACATCAAATTCTACTATTTTGTATGTTCCAATTACTTGTTTAAAAGCTGCCATTGTATTTTCAGCTCTTAATGATCTTAAACCTCTGTGAGATATAAGTAATTGTTCATCTTTTTTAAAATTGTTCCAAAAGTTCATTTATTTGACCTCTTTTTTTGTAAGTACTAAATTTAAAACTGCCAAAATTGATGTTGTAATTATCAGTAAAAAAGATATGGCATTTATAATTGGGGTACTTCCATCTCTTACTTGAAGATATAAATTTATTGGTAAAGTAGTATCTGAACCCACTAAAAATAGGGTAGTATTAAAGTTTTCAAAACTCATCAAAAAAGCAACAGCACCAGCTCCTATAAGAGCTGGTTTTAAAAATGGTAAAATAATATATCTGATGGTTTCAAACTTTGTAGCTCCTAAATTTAAAGCAGCATCAGATAAAGAGTTATCAAACTTTTTAAGTCTTGCAGAAACTACTAATAAAACAAAAGTAGAGATAAATGAAAACTGACCAATAATAACTAACCAAAAACTAGGTCTTAAAATACTAATATCCAAACCAAAAGTATTTTCTATATATGTTCCTGCGCTATTTGTTGCTAGAAGTAGTGAAATACCAAGTATTACTCCTGGAATTACTAAAGGAAGAAGCGCTAGAAAATAAAAAGCTTGTTTAAACTTGAACTCTTCCCTTTCAAATAAAAATGCACCCATTGTTCCCATAATCAAAGAAAAGATAGATACAAAAAAAGCAGTTTGAATACTGATAATAATGCTTTGTAAACTATTATCATCATGAAATAATCCAAGTCTATCTCTTGTATCGGATAAAAACCAATCAAGGGAAAATCCTTTCCAAGGTAAAGTTGGGAAATCAGAATTATTAAATGCTAAAATACAAGTAATAACTAAAGGTGCAAATAAAAAAACATAAAACAAAGTTATGTAAACTAAAAAAGCAAAATTATATTTTTTGCTTCTTGGCAATGACCTTATCATGATAGAGCCTTTGAAAGATTTTGTTTGCTAATTTTCAAACCAATCCAAATAATAAGTGAAGATAAAATCAAAAGTAAGAAACCAAAAGCGGCACCTTGATTCCAATTGAAACTTGCGATAAATTGGTTATAAATTTGCTCTGTAAACCATAAAGAATTTTTCCCACCCATCAAATTTGGAGTTAAATAATTACCAAGTGTTAACATAAATACAACTATAGAACCAGATACAATTCCAGGAGCTGCATAGGGAATAATTATTTTGAAAAAGATTACAAATTTTGAAGCACCTAAATCCAATGCTGCTTCAATATAACTATCATCCATGCCATCTAATGCAGAAATAAGTGGAACTATCATAAATAACATTGATGTATAAACAAGTCCCATAATCATACTAATATCATTGTATAACATCTCTATTGGCTTATCTATTAGCCCAAACTGCATCAAATAATAGTTTATAACTCCACTTTCCCTAAGTAAAATCATCCAACCATAAACACGCACAAGTTCACTTACCCAAAATGGCATCAAAAGAAGTATTGTCAAAAATCCTTTATATTTGGGCGAAACAACTTTTGTAATATAAAAAGCGATAGGAAAGGTTACTACAAAAGTTAAAAATGTCACAAGAATAGAGTATGTAGCAGTTCTAACAAAAGTATACCAATATATATTTTCTTTAAAAAATGCATTGTAGTTGCTAAAACTCCAAACCATATCACCAACATCATTTTCTACTTTTAATGACATAAGCAGTAAATCAATTTGTGGCAAAATTATAAGTAAAAAAAGCCATAAAAATACTGGAATAAAGAATATAAAAAATCCTAATTTAATATGCTTTTTCATGACTTATAACACTTACAATCTTCTAAATGAACACCAGCTTTTACTATGTCATCTTTTTGAATATGAGTAAACTCTCTATTTTGAGGAAGAGAGACCATTATTTCATGATTATTATCTAAAAAGCTTGCTAGTATTTTTGTATTTGAACCATCAAAAAGTATTGTTTTTACCTTTAAATCAAAATAGTTCATATCCTTTTCCCCAATTTTTGGAAATAGGGCTATGGCTTCTGGTCTTATAAATAAAGTACAATCTTTTTGTATATCAGTATCTATAAATTTTACTAAAAAATTAAGCTCTTCTTTTGTTTTAACTGAGTTTTCATTTTCTTTATAAGCTTGAAACTTATTTGTTTCCCCCACAAAAGATGCTACAAAACTAGTCTTTGGATTTGAGTATAGATTTTGAGGAGTATCTATTTGTTCTAATTTACCTTTATTCATAACTGCCACTTTATCACTCATAACTAAAGCTTCAGATTGGTCGTGAGTTATATAAATAAATGTCGTGCCAATTTCATTTTGAAGTTTTTTTAACTCTATTTTCATCTGTTCCCTAAGCTTCAAATCTAAAGCTCCTAAAGGCTCATCTAAAAGTAAAATTGAAGGTGAAAGTACAAGTGATCTAGCTATGGCAACTCTTTGTTTTTGTCCACCTGAGAGTTCTTGTACATTGTGATTTAAATAATCACTTAAATGAACTCTCTCTAACATAGATTTGACTTTTATTTCTATCTCTTTTTTGGGAACATTTTGTCTTTTTAAGCCAAAGGCTACATTTTCTTGGACATTCATCATGGGAAATAGTGCTAAGTTTTGAAAAACAAGATTTACAGGTCTTTTATTTGGTGGTATTCCTATCATCTCTTTGTTATTGATAATTATATTCCCTGAACTTGGTTCTAAAAACCCAGCTATCATTCTAAGTAATGTTGTCTTTCCACAACCTGATGGTCCCAAAATAGAAAAAAACTTTCCTTCTTCCACTTGAAAGTTTATCCCATTAACAGCTTTATAATCTCCAAAGGTCTTTTTGAGATTTTTTATATTTAAAATATTTTGCATGATTTTCCTATGATAAGGGGAAGATTATTCCCCTTACTATTTTATTGTGCAGATTTTACTAAATCTAAGGTTCTACCTTCTATTTTTTCTAATTTTGCAGGTACTGGTGGATACCAATTTATATTATCAATATCTTTTTGGCTAAATGTTCTTTCAAAGTTATCTTTTTTCTCAGGATTTAATAGTTTAAGTGCGCCATTTGAGGCTGTACCATAACCTTGATCATTTGTAAAATAAGCTGCATTTTCTGGTTTTAACATAAAGTTAATCCATTTATACGCACCATCAATATTTTTTGCTTTTGAAGGAATAGCAAAAGTATCAATCCAACCTAATGCTCCACTTTTTGGTGCAACAAAGTCAATATCTGGATTTTCTTTGTGTAGTTTCCAACCACCACCGTCCCATCCCATGGCAACAGTAACTTCTCCACTTCTTAACATACTTAAAAGTGCATCTCCATTTGCCCAATAGTTATGTACTAAAGGTTTTGCCGCAATTAAATCTTTCTCAACTGAATTCATTAAAGAAGAATATGCCGCAATATCTGAGTATTTTTTAAAAGGATCAACACCTTTCCCAAATGCAACAGCAATCAAAGTTGGTCTTTTTAATCTATAAGAGATCTTTCCAGCATATTTTGGATTTAATAAATCACTATAATCTTTAGCATCAGGAGCTAATTTTTTATTAACAATTAAACCAGAAGTTCCATAACAAAAAGGTACTGCATATGATTCACCTTTTACTTTTGTATTGTTTTTAACAGCAGTTAACATAGATGGAACAACATTTGCTGTTGTGATTTT
Source organism: Arcobacter iocasae (assembly GCF_042214795.1). Lineage (GTDB taxonomy): Bacteria > Campylobacterota > Campylobacteria > Campylobacterales > Arcobacteraceae > Arcobacter > Arcobacter iocasae. Next base: position 2,562,014 of record NZ_CP090177.1, read on the forward strand.
TGAATAATCTATTGGCATATAGATTTTATATTTTGCTTGTACTGAACTTATTCTATCTTGAGAAGGCTGTGCAAGGTCAAATCCTGCGCCTCTTGTTGCTCTTAATTTTGCAATCATCTCTTCATTATTTGAATATGTAAGTTCAACATTTATGCCTGTTTCTTTTTCAAATTTCTCAACTAAAGCTTGAGGTGCATATCCTTTCCATGTAAGGATTTTAAGTGTATCATTGGCAAATAAATTACTACTAAGTAAAGCAGTTGTAGCAACAGCTAAAAGGGCTAATTTTTTCATCTTTTCTCCTAAGTTTTATATAACTAGTGATTATATTAGAGATTTATTACATAAAAGTAACAACAACATCTTGTAAGTATAATAAATCCTTTTTGCTTATTTATTCTTTAAATAGACTTAAAGTTAATAATTTGTTTATTATAATTATATGCTATAATCAAGTAATTAAAGAAATAAAATTTTTTATAATATTATTTATAATTGGCAATTGCTAGTTTTATTCTAATTGGAGAGCATATTGAAATATTTAATGGCCATTGATGCAGGAACAGGTAGCGTTCGGGCGGTTATTTTTGATACAAATGGAAATCAAATAAGTGTAGGTCAAAGGGAATGGATGCATTTAGAAGATGAAGGTGTTAAATATAGTATGAGCTTCGACTTTACTACAAACTGGCAACTATGTATTGATTGTATAAAAGAAGCAATTGAAAAATCACAAATAAATTCAAATGATATTTTAGCCCTTAGTTCTACAAGTATGAGAGAAGGTATTGTTTTATACGATAAAGATGGAAATGAGCTTTGGGGTGTTGCAAATGTTGATGCAAGAGCTGGTGCAGAGGTTAAGTTTTTAAAAGAACATTTTCAAGGCATAGAAGAAGAGTTTTATCACACTTCTGGTCAAACATTTGCATTAGGAGCACTTCCTAGAATCTTGTGGCTTAAAAATAATAGACCTAAAGTCTATGAAAAAGTAGCAAAAATTTCTATGATTGGTGATTGGATTTTAGCAAAATTAAGTGGGGTAATTGCAAGTGACCCAAGCAATGCAGGAACTACTGGAATATTTTCACTTCTTAATAGAACATGGGATACTTCTCAGGCTTTAAAAATTGGACTAAAAGATGATATCTTTCCTCCTTGTTATGAAGTAGGGACTGTTATTGGATTGGTTAATGAAAAAGCTTCACAAGAAACAGGACTTTCAAATAATACAAAAGTCGTAATGGGTGGAGGAGATGTTCAATTAGGCTCTGCTGGATTAGGAGTTGTAGAAGTTGGACAAGTAGCAGTTCTTGGTGGTTCTTTTTGGCAACAAATTGTAAATATATCATCTGATATTTATCCTCCTTCAAATATGAGTTTAAGAGTCAATCCCCATGTTATCCCAAATCAATCCCAAGCAGAGGGTATTACCTTTTTTTCTGGACTTATTATGAGATGGTTTAGGGATGCTTTTTGTGATATGGAAAAACTTGAATCAAAAGAAAAAAATCTCGATGTTTATGAAATACTTGAAGAAAAAGCAAAAGATGTTCCTGTTGGTTCATATGGAATCATGCCTATTTTTTCTGATTCTATGAAGTATGGTAAATGGTACCATGCTGCACCTTCTTTTATAAATTTAAGTATTGATTCAAATATTTGTAATAAGGCTTCTATGTTTAGATCTTTGGAAGAAAATGCTTGTATCGTATCTTCTATAAATTTAGAAAAAGTAGAAGCTTTTACAAAGCTAAAATTTGATGAAATAGTATTTGCAGGTGGAGCTAGTAGGGGAAAACTTTGGCCTCAAATATTAGCAGATGTAACTGGCTGTAAAATCAAAATACCAAAAGTAACAGAAGCAACAGCTCTTGGAGCTGCAATGGCTGCTGGTGTTGGGGCTGGTATTTTTGAAACACTTAGTTTGGCTTCAAAAGAGTTAGTTGTTTGGGATAAAGAGTATTTACCAAACCTTGAAAATAAAAAGATATATGATGATATAAAAGAAAAATGGATAAAAATTTATAATAAACAATTAGAACTAGTAGATAATGGCTTAACTAATTCTATGTGGAAAGCACCAGGAGTATAAATGAAATTAACAAATGAGAACGAACACGAGTATAGATTTGGAACACATGGACCAAAATATCTTACAAAAGGTCCTATGGTAGATATGGGAGTTGTTGTAATTGGGGTAGGAGAAGAACATCCTTGTCACAAACATGTAAAACAAGAAGAGTCATTTTTTGTTTTAGAAGGAGAGTGTAGTGTCTATCTTGATGGTGTAAAAGTTATAATTAGAAAAGGCGATTATTTGCAGTGTGAACTAGGTGAGTCTCATATGTTTATAAATGAAAGCGAAAAGCCTTTTAAAGCAGTTTTCATAAAAGCTCCACACTCTGAAGTGAAAGATTCTGTGTATATTGATTGGAAGCCTGGGCAAGAATTTATAAAAGAGGTTTAAAAATGGAGTTAAAAAAAAATCTGTACTTTATTCTTGAAAGACCAGCAAATCATAAATATGGAATGTTTGTTCAAGCTATTATTTATATAAATATATTTGCTAGTATTTTAATTTTATTTTTAGAAACAGAAGATTCTTTAAAAGGTTATATGCATATTTTAAATTATATTAATATATTTAGTATAGGAGTTTTTACTATAGAATATATTGCAAGAATATATTGTATAAATTTTGATAATAAGAAAAAAAGAGTTAAATATATTTTATCACCTTTTATGATTATTGATTTATTAGTATTATTACCTTTTTATTTATCATTTTTGCCTTTTTTAAATATAGATTTAGCATTTCTTAGAACTTTGAGAGTTTTAAGAATTTTCAAACTTTTTAGACTTGGGAAATTTATTGAGTTTGATAATATATTAGCCCAAATTGTAAAAGAGAAAAAAGAGGAGTTTATATTTATTTTAATAGCTTCTGTTATAATATTATTTACAATATCACCTTTAGTATATTTTGCAGAACATGATGCACAACCAACAGTGTTTAAAAGTATGTTTGATTCTCTTTGGTGGTCAGTTATAACATTTACAACTGTTGGATATGGAGATATGTATCCCATAACAGGTTTTGGAAGAATATTAGCTACATTTTTAAGTATATTTGGAATAGCTTTTTATGCAATACCTGGTTCAATATTAACATCTGCATTTTTAGATAAGATGAATCATAAAAAGCATTATAAAGAAGAAAATAATAGTGATGAGAAATAAGGGCTAAGATGGAAAAAAGAGTATTAGAAATCGAGAAACTAAAAGCAGCGCTAGGTGAAAGTTTAACACAAGAAGAGATAGAAAGAAAATTGAAAGAAAAACTAGAAGATATAGAAGAAGAAAATACTTCTAAAAATGAAATCAAACAAGAACTTATGGATGATGAAATAAAAACGCCTAAAAATATTGAAGAGATTAAAGAAGAAATTCTTGAAGAAACCGAAGAAATAGAACAGCTAAAAGAAGAGTTTCTTGAAAAGTCTGAAGAAATAGAAGAATTATTAGAAGAAGAACCAGCAGATTTCGAAATTCAAGTAGAAGAGATAAGTGCTGAAAAACTAGCACTTTTAAATAAAAGAAGAATGGAAGATTTAAAAGCTAACAAAAAAAGTTCTATAAATATTCTTATATATCTTTTCTCTTTTGTTGCTATTTTATTAATAATTTTTGCAGCTTATTTATTTATGAATAAACCTGCTGTAAAAGAAGTTGTTGTTTATAAAAAAAGTGAACCAAAAGAGATAATTAAAGAAGTAGTAAAAGAAAAAATAGTTCCAGCAAAAGAAATTGATGATAAACAATTAAAAAGTTACTTTAATTCAAATAAGTATGAAATTTACAAATGCTATGATTTTAAAGTAGGTATTGCAACTTTTCCTAATGAGTGTAAAAAACCACTAAAAGAATTTTTAGCAAAAAATAAAGATAGTTTTAAATTAGAAATTACAGGAGTAATTTCACCTGATGATATTGACTTGGTTAAAAAAGTTAACTTAGGTGATGCAAGTGCTAAAATGAGAGAATACATTGTAAGAGGCTTTTCAAGAGAGAGAGTTTTAGAAACCTCTTTTTACATAAGAGATGTTTTAAAAGATGATGTTATTTTAACCCCTGTTAATTATTATGTTACATCAAAAAAAGTGAGCAAAGGTGTTATTATAAAAGCCTATTATTTAGAAAAATAATAGGCAATATTTTATTTATGAGAGATATTTTTCTCAATTAATTTACCATTTTCATTCATCAAATAAGCAGCTCCAAAACCTAAAACTAAAGATTTATCTTTTGGAGTTAGTTCAACTATTTTAAAATCTTTCATTTTTTTGATAAAAGATAAGCTATCTCCATATCTTTTATCAAATAACTCAAAATATTTTTCACCTTCAACTATTTTACATGAGGCAGAAAAATATAATCTTTTTCTAGCATAAATATGTGAAGCATCTTTTTCATCTTCTATTAAAAATGCATGGGCTTTTAAAGTAGCTTCAATATTTTTATAGTGTGGTAGAGAAGAACTCATGACAACATAAAATTTATCATCATCCTCCACAAAGGGTGAGTAACTTGTAAGCGGTTCATTATCTTTACTTGTAGTTGAAAGTGTTAAAGAGAATTTGTCTTTTGGAAAAGTTTTAAATGCATCAATTATCTCTTCATTTGTTAGTTTATTCATAGATTTCCTTTTTTGCATTATATATTTAAAATATTAAAATAAATTAAAAAGGTTATTTTAGTAAAATAGTATAAATAAAGGGGTTTTATGAAAAGATTTTCAAATGAAAACATGGTAGAGATAATTGAATATATTACAAACTATTTAAAAGATAAAGAAAGTAGACATATTTTTGAATTTGAAGTTTTAAATCCAGATATCTCTTTAGATGTTTATAGTGGAGAAAAGTTTATAATAGAAAATAAAGAGCATATATATAGAAGTTATAACTCATGGAATTCATTAGCACAAACTCTTTTTTGTAAACTGCTAACTCCACAAGTTATTTCAAAAGAGTTTATTAAATTATCTTTTGTTAAATTAGATAAAAGTGATAGCTTCCATAAAAGTGCAAGTGAACAAAGTGAAAAATATGGTATAAATTCAATCTTTGATAACATAAATAAAAATGAGGAAGCATCTTTTATTTATTATTATATAAATGCTTTAAAAAATGTAGATATAAGTTCAAAAACAAAAGTATTAAATCTAGGGATTAATTCTGGGGCAGAATTTGAAGTTATTAAACAACTTTCAAGTGATTATAAAAAGACTCACTTTACAGGAATTGATTTTTGCGAGTCTGCTATTAATAAAGCTAAAACAAAATTTGATGAATCAAATTTTTCATTTCTAGCTGAAGATATAAATAATATAAATAATTTAGATTTAGGTAAGTTTGATTTGATAATATCAATAGGAACTTTACAAAGTACGACATTAAATTTTAAAACATTTTTTATGTCTTTGATTCAAGATTACTTAGAAGATAAAGGTTCTATAATTTTGGGGTTTCCAAATTGTAGATGGATTGATACTCAAATGATCTATGGAGCAAAAGCTCCAAATTATAACTATTCAGAGTTATCAATTTTGTTTAATGATGTAATATTTTGTAAAAAGTATTTACAACAAAAAAAATATAGAGTTACAATTACAGGAAGAGATTATATATTTCTAACTGCAACATCAATAAAGAAAGGTTAGTATGAAGTTTTTATTTATTATCGCATTTTTATTTTTGAATCTTTCTTTTGCAGAAGATTTTAATAAAATAAAAAATGTCGAAGAATTTAAAAGTTATATGGTAAAAGAGCACAAATTTAATGAAAAAGAGTTATCAAAATTATTTTCAGATGTAAAGATTCAAAAAGATTCTTTATGGTTTTATACAAAACCTCATAAAACAGATTATAAGACACACTATTGGACAGATTATAGTAAAAATTTTTTATCAAAAAAGAAAGTACAAGCAGGAGTTGATTTTTTAAAAAAGAACAATGAGGCTCTATACAAAGCTTATAAAGAATATAAGATACCAAGTGCATATATAGTCGCAATAATTGGTATAGAGAGCAATTATGGTGGCTTTATGGGTAAGAATCCTACCTTTGATACTCTTAGCACCTTAGCCTTTAAAAAAAATAGAAGAAATAGTTTTTTTAAAAAAGAGCTTGAAGCATATTTACTTATGACTAGAAAAGAGAGAGTAGATCCAAAAGAGATTAAGGGATCATTTGCAGGAGCAATAGGTTATTGTCAATTTATGCCTAGTAATTTTAAGAAAGTAGCAGTCGATTTAGATGAAAATAATCAAATAAGACTTGATAAACCAAATGATGCTATTGGAAGTATTGCAAATTATCTTAGAATTAGTGGTTGGGAGAGGGGAACTCCGGTTGCTGTTGAAGTTAATTTTGATGGAAAAAGATTTGATAAGTTTAAAACTGGATATACAACTTCATATGATAGAAATGATTTAGTGGGTATAAAACCTGTTGAAAGATTCTATTATGATAAGCATGTTAGTTTGATAAAATTGAAGAAAAAAGATAGTGATGAACTGTGGTATGCAACTAAGAATTTCAAAGTAATTACTACTTATAATAGAAGTGCTTATTATGCCATGGCAGTTCATCAATTAGCAAGTAAAATAAAAGCGGAATACCTAAAACAAAAAAATAATTAGTGATAATTAATATAGTTTGGTTTAGTCCATATGATTCTACCTTTTACAGGTTCTAATCCTAAAATTTGTTTAGGTGTCATTAGTGGTTTTTTATCATTTTTATAGAAGATTTTAAAACCACCTTGGGCAACTTTACTCGCATCTTTATTATATAAAGAGTTATAAATCTTTATTTTAGTACTACCTCTTCCATGTCCATCAATGTTATATGTAAGATTGATCCTATCATATTTTTTTACTAAGCTTTTATTTCTTAACATTCTTTCATAAAACATATGAATTAAAAGCATTCTTTTACCTTGGATATGATTCTTTATCATATAGTTTTGCATAGCTTCTTGTACTTCATTTACATCTTTTGCAAAAATATGTCCTATAAGTTTACCAGGAGGGTATTTTCTGTGTTTTGGAATTTTAAATTCTGGATCAACTGCAATATGTACATTTGGATATTTTAAAAATTTTAAAATAGGTTCTACAGCTTCAATTGGAGTCATTGTTCCTAATTGTACATCTAAAATAACAGCAAAATTTTCTTTTTGGGCTCTATTGATGTATTTCATAATCAAAAGTTCATTTAAAGGTTTAATATGGTCATAATCATTTCCAGATTCTAAAGTTGCAATATCTTTTATTATATGATATGTTGGTACAATCTTTACGCCATTTGAGATTGCTTCATACTCTTTTTTAACTACTTTCATCTTTTTTGTAAGATCATCAATACTAAGCTCTCCTAATATTCCTAAAACTTTAGAATAGGGTCTTCCATAAAAACCAACCAATATATCATTTGGATTATAAGTATTAGGAAGTATCTCATTTTTGAGAATTTCGTCTTTAACCTTGGTGTCATTTTCTATAATATTATTTGCAGCTGCTTCATCTAATGTTGTTTTTTCATGAATAATATTAATTGTATTTTTTAGAGTTGAATTTTCTTGAGTTATACTTTTTAAAGTTGGATTTTCTTGGGTTACATTTTCTTGATTAGCATTTAAAAAAGTAGTAAAAATTATACTAATCATTATAATAACATTTTTCATTTTGTACATTTAATTCCTTATATATTATTCGGGATTATGCCAAAAAAGTATTGTGATTATCTTGAAAGTAGAAAAAGATTTCTACTTTTGGTCTTTTAACTTAACTATTAGGTTTTCTAGTGTTTCTTCATCAACTGGACCTATGAATTTTTCAATCATTACTCCATCTTGTGCAAAAAGGTATGATTCTGGTATTTTTTGAATATTATTAAATGCTTGTGCAACTCTTTCATTATCTGCACCTACAGTTACCGGAAAGTTCATGTTATATTTTTTCATAAAATCCGCTAAGTCATTTTTACTAATTGGATCTTTAAATAATATTGATACTACTTCAAAGTTATCAGGGTATTTTGAAGTTAGTTTAGAAAATACAGGAAGCTCTTCTTTACAAGGAGGACACCAAGTGGCAAAGAAATTGATTAGAATTATTTTCCCATTTAAATCTTTTGATGTCAGAATATCTTTTGAATACTCAAAACTAATTTTTTTACCTTCAGTTGTAACTAAATTAAATATATTTTCATTTTTTTCTTTTTTTAGTTCACTAAAACTAGGAGTATCTTTTATAACAGTTTTTGCCTCTTCATCGCAGCCTGTAAATAAAAAAAGTGTTGTTAATAAAAGTAAAAAGTATTTCATCAGTTTCCTTTTGAATTTTTGTAAATTCTTATTTGTAATATAAAAAGTAAAAAGTATGCTATAAATGATAAAAATGGTATTGTAATAAATCCAAACCAATTTATATAAACAGTAGAACAAGGAATACCTTGTACACAAGGAACCATATCTTCTGAAATTATGCCAAACATTAATAAATTGTGATAAATACTAAACAATAAACCTACACAAATAAGTGCAAAAGTATACTTAAATATCTTATCATCAGGGTATAATAAGTTAATTAAAAATATTAACACAAGCGGATACATAAATATTCTTTGATACCAACACATACTACAAGGAACGAATTGCATTATTTCACTAAAAAAAAGACTTCCAAGTGTTGCAACTAGAGAAATTATAAACGATAATAATATTAAATTTGAATTTTGTTTCATAAATGACCTTTGGTGGTGAAAATATACCAAGTCTATTTTAACAGAAGCTTAATATAAATCTATTTATAATGAAATAAAAAAAGGCTTAATTTGATTGAAGCAACAGTTCTAATATTTATAATTATTAGTTTGGCTTTATTTGTTTTAATTTATAAACAAATTAGTAGAACTAAAAATAATGAAAAAACAGAAGTAAAAACAAAACAAGATATTATTGATGGATACGAAAAACTAATTTTAGATGTTATTGAGAATAATAAAGATGACAAAAAATTAATGATAGAAAAAAAGACACAAATCTTAAAAGTTGTTTCTAAAGATTTACATAATAATATATATTTTGATGATGATGAAGCTAAATATATAATCTCAAAGTTAGCTGAGCTTTAATAAACAGACTAAGGAATCTTTTGAAAAAAAACTTTTATTTATATATTATATTTGTCCCTATTTTATCTGTTTTAGTCTCAATTACATTAATTACTCTTCATAATATCAATGAATTAAATACAAGTGCTGACGAAGAAATAAAGGCTTTTACAAAAAACTATCTAATTGAGCAAAAAACAAAAATCTATAATAGAGTACATTTTTTTTCAAATATTATAAAAGTTAAAACAAACGAGTTTAAAAGTGAACAAAAAATACTCTTAAAAGATAATACAGAAAAAATCGAATACTTTTCTAAGCATCTTTTTAATTATCACAATTATAAGAATAATGATATAAAAAGTAAAATTAAAACTGAGATGATAAATCATTTATTCAAAAATGATCACTTAAACATTATTTTTGATTTAAAAAATAAAGAATTATTATTTGATGGAAGCAATCTTCTTAAAGATGTGAATCTTAAATCTTTAAGTGATACAACTGGAGTAACGATTTTAAATAAATTTAGAATATTTGATAGGTTTGTACAATTTGATTTAAAAGGTAAAAGATACATATTTTATGCAAAAAAAACGAAGGATTCTCAATTATTAATTTTAAGTGGTGATAGTATTGATGTAATGAATGAAGAGATAAAGAATAAAATTTTAAATTCTCTTTTGAGTTTTGATGTGGATGATAGTTATTATCTTTTTATAATAGATTTATTAAATAAAAATGGTGGAGATAATTACGGAAAAGTATTACTTCATCAATCAATTCCAACCTTAGAAGGTCAATTTTTAAGTACAAATATTAAAGATAAGCGTTTAAAAGAATATAGACATGAATATTTAGATGTTATTAAAAATTATGGAGAAGGTTTTATCACATATGATTATACAAAACCAGAAAGCAAAGAGGTTTTTAAAAAACTCTCTTTCTTTTATTTACAAAAAGATTGGAATTGGATTATAGGAACTGGATTTTATTTTGATGATTTAGAGTTTAAAACAGAAGAGTTTAAATCATCAATTGAAAAGAAGATTAATAGAAGTGTTAATACAGCGATTATAGTTGGTATTTTACTTATTATTTTCATATCAATTGCTATATATTTTATAACTTCAAAATTAAATAAGATAATTAATGATTACTCAAGTAATTTAAATAAAAGTAATGAGAGTTTAAGAAAACAAAAAGATGTTTTTAAAACACTATTTGATAAATCTACTGATGGTATTATTATTTATTCAGAAGATGGATATATCATTAATTGTAATGATTCAGTAGTAAGAATGTTGGAGTATGAAGATAAATCTTTTATTGCAAATAAAAAATTACAAGATATATCACCAAAAAAACAAAATGAAAATGATACTTCTGTATTAAAAGAAAAACTTTTTCAAATAGTCTCTTTTAACAATCAAACTTATAATTTCGAATGGGTATTCCTTTCAAAAAATGGAAGAAAGTTATTTTGTGAAATAAGAACAACAAGATTGATTTTAGATGATAACAATATTATTCATGCAATAATTAGAGATATTACATATAAAAAAGAGTTAGAAGAAAAGAATAAAAGACAACAAGTTATGCTTGCAGAAGAGTCAAAAAAATCTGCACTTGGTGAAATGCTTACAATGATAGCACATCAATGGAGACAACCTTTGAATAATATAAATTTATTGATTCATTTTGTTAGAGATACTTTTGATACTGGAAAGTTTTCAAAAGAAGAGATAAAAGATATAACTTTAGATATGAAAAGACAAATAGAGTATCTATCAAATACAATTAATGATTTTACAAATTTTACAAATCCTAAAAAAGAGACAACTCTTTTTTGTGTAAAAGATGCTATTGAAAAGACTTATAATTTAGCTATTGCCCAGTTTGAAAAAAACAATATAAAGGTATTTATAGAATCAGATGAAATAGAGGTTTATGGAATAGAAAATGAGTTTATGCAGGTTATTTTAAATATACTAAATAATTCAAAAGATGCACTTATTGAAAGTAATAATAAAGAAAAACTTCTTTTTATAAATGCAAAAAAAATAGATAATAAATTATTTTTGACGATTAAAGATACAGCAGGAGGGATTCCAAATAAAGTAATTTCTAGGATATTTGACCCTTATTTTACAACAAAACACAAAAATAATGGTACAGGTATTGGTTTATACATGTGTAATCAGATAATTAAGCAGTATAAAAATGGGGTAATTAAAGCTAGTAATGAAAGCTTTAATTATAAAAATAAGGTTTATGAAGGTGCAGTGTTTACTATTACTTTAGATTTAGACTAGTTGATTTTTGATAAAGTCTTGATAATGTCCTTGCACATCTTCAAGTTCATCATGAGTACCTCTTTGGACAATTTCACCACTTTCTAATACAAAAATTTTATCTGCATTTTTTACTGTACTTAGTCTATGTGCAATAGTAATTACAGTTTTATCTTTTAAAATAGGTTGTAATGAGTTAAAAAGTTTTGTTTCAGTTTGAACATCTAAAGCAGATGTTGATTCATCAAAAATAACGACATTTGCTTTTGATACAATCATTCTAGCTATTGATAACCTTTGTCTCTGACCTCCACTTAACCTAACACCATGTTTACCTACAATGGTATCTAAGCCATTTGGCATATCTTGTATACTCTCATATAATTGGGCTATTTTAAGTGCTTCAAAAATATCTTCGTCATTGATACTTTCATTATCCATTGAAATATTAAACCTAAGTGTATTATTAAATAAAATTGGCATTTGAAGAACTAAAAAGATATTTTTTCGCAAAGACTCTTTATTTATTTCATCGATATTTATATCATTATAAGTTATTTGTCCAGAATTCTTTTGATAAAAACCAGAGATGATTTGAGCTAAAGTAGTCTTTCCACTTCCACTAGCTCCTATTAATGCAACTTTATCTTTAGGTTTTATATTCAAGCTTATATCTTTTAAAAGTGGTTTATCTTCTATATATGAGAAATATAGATTTTTTATATCTATTTCTATATTTTTTATTTCAAGTGGTAATTCAATAACTCCTGTATTTTCTTTTTTTAAGTGGAAAATTTTATTGATTCTTTTTAATGCTGCACTTGCATTTGCATAAGAGTATTGAATAGATAAAATATCTTGAATAGGTGTCATTATAAACCAAATATATCCAAACATAGCAAACATCATACCAATTGAGAGATTACTATAAGCAACCATTACAAGTCCCGATGCCCTTAAAACTTCAAAAGCAACTAAAAATATAGTAAAAGAAAATCTCTCATAAGCTACACTTTTAAAATTAAATTCATCAGAGGTCTTTTTAACATTTAGTGCATTTTTTATTGATTGATTAAAAAAGTATTTTTCTTTATTACTTGCTTTTATTTGACCAAATAAATCAAGAGTTTCTCCTAGATTATTTTGAAAGTTCTCAACTGCTTCATTCTCTTTTTTCTTTAATTGTCCAACACTTTTTGAGATCTTTTTTGATAATAATATAATTATTGGTTGAATAAAAAGAATCATAAATCCCAAAATAGGGTGTATAGAAATCATTACAATAGAAACACCAATAAGTGTTAAAATTGAAGAGATAAATTTACTAGCACCATTTATTATAAAAGAGTCCAAAGTATTTACATCAGTTACCAAATTTGAAGTAATAGCTCCTGAACCCATACTTTCATATTCATTCATATTGACTTGTTTTAAATGTAATAGTATTTTTTCTCTAATTTTGAAAGTAACAAATTTTGATATCTTAGTAAAAATCTTAGTAGTAATTGCACTAAATAGAAAGTATAAAATTCTTAAAAGTATAACTGCAACTGTTACAATTGCTATATAATAAAATGCACTTCCTGAAGAAAAAAAATGATTTATATTATTTACAAAGAATCCTGGTTTTTTTAGTAATACTTCATCAACAAGTGCTGGAAGCATTAAAGGTATTGGAATACTTAGACAAATAGCAATAAATGTAAAAACTTGTCCCCAAAGAAGATCTTTTTTATTTTCTATTATTAATTTGAATATTTTTTTTAAAGTAATCGTGTCTTTTTTCATATAGGGATTATAGCTTTGTTATTTTAATAGCTTATTAATTCAAAATTATTGTAATTTTTTTAAAATATAATTTAAATCAAAAACCTTTTTAGCTATTATTTCATATGGAAAAAATAGTAAGTACAAGAGAATTAAAAAAGAACTTTTTAGAGTTATGTAATGAAATATCAAATGATGACTCAAAAGCCTTATTAGATTTAAAAAATACAGAAAAAATTGAATTTATGTTAAAGCCTTATTGTACTGAAGAATACCCTATAAGAAAGGTTCTAATTCTTTATCACAGGTACGCATGTGTTGCTTTTATATCAGCAGAGTTTGTAAAAAATGCAAAAATTTACATAGATGATGTTTTGACTAAATATATAGTTTTAGCCCTTGTAAATAAACCAGACCCAGATGAAGTTTCGGTTGTCTATTCAAATGTAGATGCTCTTTCTCGGTTCCCAACTAGACCAATTTCTATAAAAGATATAATCGCATATTTGGAATCTGAAAATATAGAAGAGACATTAAAAGAGTTTTATAAAAAGAAGCAACTTTTCTTTTAATTTAAAATTTCTAAAATATCTTCCAATTTTGATATTTTGTATTTTGCTTTTGAAAAATCTTGAGTTTTTGTAAATTCATTATGGACTATGGCACAATCAATATTTGCACTATGAGCTGCAATTAATCCTCGCTCAGAGTCTTCTATTACTATAGCTTCATCATTTTTAGCATTGAATTTTTCTAAACCTTTTAAATAAGGATCAGGGTGTGGTTTTGACTTAGGATAGTCTTCAACACATAAAACAAAATCCATAAAATCAGTAATACCACGATTTTTATGAATTATTTCAAAATCAACTCGTCTGGAAGTTGTAACGATTCCCATTTTGTATTTTTTACTAAGTTCATTTAAAACATCATGTACATTTTCAATAGTAATATCTTCTTTTTTTAAATACTCTTGATAATAAATATCCCTTTGATTCCTTGCAATAATTATCTCTTCTTGACTAGCTTGTGGTGCTGCCACCCAAACTCCATTTCCTTCTGTCATAATTTTCATATAATCATCAAATTGAATATTTACATTAAAGAATTCTTTTAAAGCTCTTTTACTAGCTTCAAAATAAAGTGGCTCTGTTTCTACTAAAACTCCGTCATTATCAAAAAGTATATATTTTTTCATATATTATGTATTTCTCCAAATAATCAGTAACAAGTATATTATGTTCTTTTAATCTATCTCTTACAAAAACTATTTTTTCTTTTCCATTTTCCATATAAAGTGCACCAATGGCATTTTTATAATAATTTAATTGTATTAAACTAGAAGCTAGTATTGGTTTATCATTTATAATTTTTAATCTATAATATTCATTTATATATATTAGGTCGCTTTTATATAATTCTTTTGTATATTTTATTTTTTTAAAACTGTATTCTGGATTTCCAATGTTATAAATTAGTATCTCTTTTTTATTAGGAAATAATTCTTGAAATACCTCTTCATGGTATTTAGAATATAAATTTTCTGCTTTTACTAAACTAGTAATTATAAGCAGTGTTAAAAATATTTTTTTCAAAATGAATATCTCACTCCTGATTTATTATTTTACTTTTTATGACACTCTATTCATATGGCATAGGAATAGGAGGTAATTCTCTAAATGCTTCTTTAACTGCATTTGTTATACTACTTCTATATTTATAATTTTCAACTGGATTACTAAACTGTAAAAGCTCTTTTGCACTTTGCAATCCTCTTTCTTTTTTGTATACAAAGGCAACTTTTTTACCCATATCTTCTGTTCTATTAAATATTGTATTACTATAAGTTCGAATAAATGTAAACTCTTTTTGGCTAATTTTATCTCCCCAACAGAAAAATACAAATTTTCCTGAAGGAACAAGATTATTTGCATCTTGATACATAATATCTCTATCAAATTCTGTATTTTGCATTGAGTAGTATTTTTCTAAATCTTCATCAAACTTTGTAAGTAAAGTTGTAGAGTTGATATTTTTTTCTATTAGGTTAAAAAGACTTTTCATTTCAATCAATTTGCCTTTTAATCTAGGTCCAAAAGCATGTTTAAATACTGTGATGTATGTTTCACATTTTAATTCAGTAAATTCTCCAAAGTTATCAAAGTCTTGATCTAACAAAAATTTCTCAGAATCGTATCCTATAGGAGTAACAACTGGATTATAAATAAAAATTGTTCCTTCTATGTTTTTTTTTCTATCTTTTTTTGTTTTAATCATGTTTTCGAATTGCTCTGGAGTTATTTCTTCCTCATCATAGTTAAAATATAAATAACTTGATGTTAAAAAAATTTCATCATATTTAGTCTCAATTTTACCGAAATATTGCATTCTTACCTTTCTTGTGTTAAATCTAATAAGGAAAAGATTCCTTTTAATATTTTATAATTATACTTAAAAGTTTTATTTTTTGTATTAAGAGTTTCCCAAATATAGTATTTTAATATTTTTCATTAAAACCTAATACTTTTCATTAAGTCTATTGAGTAGCTTAAAAAGCTCTTGTGGGTCAACTAAAACTCCGTGAATTCTTGTTCCAAAATGTAAGTGTGGACCTGTTATTCTTCCTGTATCACCAGATAAACCTATTTTATCATCTCGTTTAACTTTTTGATTTTCTTTTACTAAAATTTTACTTAGGTGAAAATAACAAGTAAAGACACCTTGTCCATGGTCAATTATAATTGAGTTTCCAGAATAAAATCTATTTCCTGCAAATCTTACAATTCCATCATTAGCTGCCACTATAGGACTTCCTATATCTGCCCTAAAATCAACTCCACTATGATAACTTTTAAGTTGTTTATTATAAATTCTTTTAGTACCAAAATCACTTGTAATCTTACTATACATAGGCATTAAGAAATCTTTTTTCCAAAGTAATTCTTTTGTATTTGTATTGTAAATATCCATTGCTTCTTTATACTCTTTACTAGCTCTTGTATTATCTTTTTTATTTAAATTTACTTTTGAGCTTGCTACTTTTATTTCTTCACTTTTGTAATTTCCCTTATAAATATTTATTTTAATAGAAGTAAATAATCTTCTATTATCTTTTATATATGAGATTATAACTTTATCATTTCCACTTTTGTGATAATAAGAAATAGGAATAAGAGCATAAAAAGAGTCTTTTTTAAAGGGATTTTTATAAAAAGGTAAGTTGATATTTCCTAAAGTTAATTTAGGATCTATTATTTTTTCATGTATTATTTGTATTAGTAAAGTTTGTCCATTAGCGATATTTTTTTCATATTTTATTTGTAATGGAGTATTCTTATCTAAATACAATTTTTTTGCATTATTGATATTGTTTTGATATTGATAAACATTCGTCGAATTTGAAAATGCAAGGGTCGTAAATAGGGTTAAAAGTAGGGTGTTTCTAAAAATATTCATAATGTTTAAAATTCATTTCCTTCTATTAAATTATAATTAAAAGTTGTTACTATACCATCTTCTACATTGTAAGAAACTTCAATGGGTCTACAACAAACTTCACAATCATCTACTATTTCTGTATATCCAAAGACTCCCGTATCTAGTAAAATAGTTATGGCTTGTCTACAATAGGGACATGTTAAGTTTAACTCTTCCATTAGGCTACCTTTTTAAATGTATAATATCATATTTATAACAAACTTGCTATAATCGCATAAAATTATGAAAATTATTGGAGAAATTTATGGGTAGAGCCTTTGAATATAGAAAAGCAGCCAAAATGAAAAGATGGGGAAACATGTCAAGAGTTTTCCCAAAACTTGCACGAGCAATTGAAGTAGCAGCAAAAGCTGGAGTTCCAGATCCTGAGATGAATTCAGCACTTAGAACAGCTATTTTAAATGCAAAAGCTGAAAACATGCCAAAAACAAATATTGATGCAGCTATTAAAAGAGCATCAGGAAAAGATTCGGCAAACTTTTCAGAAGTAAACTTTGAAGGTAAAGGTCCTCACGGGGTTTTGATTTTTGTAGAAACTGCAACAGATAACAATACAAGAACAGTTGCAAATGTTAAAATGTATTTTAATAAAAATGGTGGTTCTATGGCACCTACTGGTTCATTAGAATTCTTTTTTGATAGAAAAGCAATTTTTGAGTTTAATAAAACTGAAGATATGAGTATTGAAGAACTTGAACTAGAATTAATTGATGCTGGTTTAGAAGAGATTGAAGAAGAAGATGGAGTTGTTTTAGTAACAGCTGATTATAAAGATTTTGGTACTTTAAATAAAGCATTTGAGGATATGGGAATTGAACTTACAAAAGCTAAATTAGAACGAATTTCAAATAATCCTCAAGAATTTACAGAAGAACAACAAGAAGATATCGGTAAATTATTAGAAAAAATTGAAGATGATGATGATGTTCAAGCTGTTTATACAAATATAGCATAATAAATATACCAAATAATCATACAAGATTATTTGGTATTATTTCTTTTAATCTCTTGTATTACTTTTGAAATATCAGCAATTCTTGTACTAGAGTTTGGATGTGTTGAGAAAAACTCAATTGACTCTTTTTTACCACTACTCATATTTTTCCAAAAATTTAATGCTTCATCGATATTATATCCAGCTTTATACATTAGATGTATCCCTATCTCATCAGCTTCACTCTCTTGCATTCTTCCATAAGGTAATAAAACTCCATATTGAGCTCCTACTCCATAAGCTGTGTTAAAGGCATTTGTATATTCTGGCGCTTGAGAACCTAATACAATATTTCCTAATACTTGTACCCCTTGCGCTAACATTCCAGTACTCATTCTTTCAGCCCCATGTCTTGCAAGTGCATGGGCAATCTCATGGGACATTACAGTTGCTAGTTGATCATCATTTTTAGCAACACTTAGTATTCCTGTATAAACTACAACTTTCCCACCTGGAAGACAAAAGGCATTTTTCTCTTTATTATTTACTAGATTAAATTCCCACTTATAATCTTTTCTATTGACTACTTTTGCAATTTTTAGACCTATCTCTTTTACTTTTTTTGATTCTTTTGTATTTGTTATTACTTCAGATTTTTTTAGTGTATCTTCATAAGATTTTTCACCTAAAGCTAATTCTTGATCTTTAGATATTAAAATCATTTGCGATCTATTTGTAAAAGGTGCTTTACTTGTACATCCAACTAGTGAAAAAAATAGAAGTAATACCAAAACATATTTTTTCATTATCATCCTTTGTTTATTTTAAATTTTATCATTTCACCTGTAATATCACCAAAAATAAGTACATCTTTTAAAACTGCTTTATCACAAAAGCCTTCTTTATTTAAAGATATAAAAAGTTCTCCATTTGAACTTGAAAATATTTTTTGATGAATTGAGACTATAAATTTTTTATTTTTAGTATTTAAAGCCTCTTGTAACTCTTTATAAGCTTCATTTTTTGGAATTATTATATCTAATTTTCCATTATCTTTATTTGCACCAATAGCTTTAAAAGCATAACTATTGCCTTTCTCAAAACTTGGAATTACTTGTGTTATATTAAAAAATAGTGATAATAAGTCATTTGTTGCAAAAAAATTTGCAAACTCTTCTGACTCATTAATTTCCCAAGATTCTTTCTTTTTTAAGTTTTCATCATATCTTATATTAAGTTTTCTTTCATATTTTTTAACTAAGATTTGTTTATTTTTATAGTCAAAAAGGTATGTTTTTTTTCTTTTTTTATAATCATTATTGGTAATAGTTATATATTTATTTGGAATAAGTAAATTGTTTTTTATTACTCCTTGGCTTTCATAAAACTCTTCTTTGTTACTACTTAAAAACTTTGCGATACCAGTTGCATAAGCATGGACTTTTATTTTATAAGTATTATTAGGAAGAGTTTCAAGGCTTGTTTTTGCAATACCCAATTCTCCAAAAATACCATAGCTTATTTTATATGTAGCCTCAATAGTTTTTGCATTTGAAAATATAGATAAAAAGATTATAAATATAATTATTTTGTTCATAATTAATTATAACATACAAAGTTTTATACTATTTTCTATTATAATATTTGAAAATTTATGAGGGACTTTTTAATGCAGCATACAAAAGGTAATATTTTAGGTTTATTAACAATATTTTTATGGTCAACACTAGCACTTTTTACAGTATATTCTGGAAACATTCCTCCCTTTGAACTTTTAAGTATCTCTTTTTTTATTGCTTCACTTATTGGAATTTTGATGTTAAAAAAACAAAAAAGAAGTTTTGCAAGTTTGAAAACTGTTCCTCTTAAAGCTTATATAATAGGAGTTAGTGGATTATTTGGGTATCACTTTTTTTATTTTTTAGCAATAAAAAATGCTCCTGCTGTTGAAGCAAACTTATTAAATTATTTATGGCCTTTACTTATTGTTCTTTTTTCAGCTCTTTTACCAAATGAAAAGTTAAAGTGGTTTCATATTGTTGGTACTATTTTAGCTCTGATTGGGGCTTTTTTACTAGTATTAAAAGATGGAAGTTTAGAATTTGATTCAAAATATACTTTAGGCTATCTTTTTGCACTTGCCGCTGCACTTATTTGGTCAAGTTATTCAGTTATATCTAAAACATTGACCCATGTGCCAACCTTTGCTGTAACGGGCTTTTGTATAATAACGGCTATACTCTCTTTTATCGCACACTTAATTTTTGAACAGACTATAACTCCTTCAATTACGGAGCTTTTAGCAGCTATTATGCTAGGATTAGGACCTGTTGGTGGAGCCTTTTATCTGTGGGATTTTGCACTTAAAAATGGTGATATAAAGATACTAGGCTCACTTGCATATCTAGCTCCACTTTTATCAACATTGATTTTAGTACTTGTTGGAGTATCTACAATGACAACATCAATTGCATTAGCTTGTTTATTTATAGTTTTAGGTTCAATTATTAGTTCAAAGCAGTATTTAAAAATAATTATAAATCTAATTTTTAAGCCTTGATAACATAAATTCCATAAAAGTCAACACAGACTTTTCCCTCTTCTATGATTTGAGAATGTATTTTTATTGAGCCACTATTTTTTGTATTTATTTTTATTTGTAAAGTGTTTTGTTCTTCTTCATTTGGAATAAAGGTAGTACAAATAATATCTTTTGTAACTGGTCTTATAAATTTTGTTTCATTTTTAAATATAACTATGCTTGGATTTTCTAGGTTAAATTTTTTTGATAAATAATATGCCATACACCAAGATGAAATTATAGTGATACTATTTAAACTTCCTCCAAAAGCTGTTCCTTTATCATTTACATTAATATCAAGTGGAGCAGTTATAATAAGGCTATTTTCATCTAAATTTTTTAATTCCAATTTCATAAGTTTTGTCATAGGTATTTGTGTATGTATTTTATTTTGTATTTCTTCTATAATCATTATTTGCCTTCTATTTTTTCTATAAATTTAAAAATCTCATCATATAACTCTTTTGTATCATCACCCTTAATAATAACATGATTTTTCCGCTCTAAAATTAGTAAATCTTTTTCTTTAGATTTTATTTTTTCAAATATTTCATAGGCCGATGCAGGATTTACAACGGGGTCATCTTTTCCTTGAATTATCAAAATAGGGCTTTGTATATTTGTAAGATTTTCTCTTGTTTTTACCATTAAATCACTTAATTGCTCTATTGCTTTTATATAAAATTTATCATAATTTATATCTGGATTCTCAGCATGATTATCCACATACTCTTTTGCATAACTATTTGCATGAACACTATTTACTAACTCATTCCAAAAAGAGACAGCTGGAAGTAGGGTTTTGACTCGTATATCATTTAAATGCAAAGCAGTGTTTATACAAATAATTCCAGCAAATTCTATATAAGATTTTTTGGTGCTAAGAAGTGCTAAAAGTCCTCCCGTAGAAAATCCTATAACAAGTACTCTTTTATGTCTTAATGTGGCAAGTATAATTGCTCTTGAAAGGGATAAATACCAATCATTCCAAGTAGTATCTTTTAAGTCTTCGGGAACAGTTCCATGTCCTTTTAGTCTAGGAGAATAAACATTTATCTCTTTACTTCTAACAAACTTGCTTAATTGTTCTACTTCTTTTGGAGAAGATGAAAAACCATGTAAAGTTATAACACAAACATCTGAAATACTGTGATTGTAATATCTTGGTCTTCCTATTTCTTTATCTTTTATATTTGTATAATCTTTAAATTTTTCATAATCAGATTCAAATTCATCATGCTCCTCTTTCTCTAAAGTATCAAGAAGCAGTCTGTCTATCTCTTCTTTTTCTTTTAAAACTAAGTTTTTTGCTAAAATATTTAGTTTATCTATTATTAGTACTTCATTTAAAATAACATGAAGTATATTTTTAAGACGAATTGTATGGTGAGTATAACTATTTAAAAGAGCATTTTTATTTAAAAAATAGTTAATTTTGTCTTCCAAAATAATATTATCTTTTATTGCAATTTTTAAAATATTTTCAAAGGGAAGAAACTCTTCATAGGAAATGAGGTTTATAATATTACTTTCTTGTTCAATATTATAGGAAAATAAGTTTTCTTTAAGTTCTTTCCATAAAAGATAAATCATTCTTTTTAAATGGTTTTTATTAATAGATTTTTTAGGATATAAAAAAATAAGAAGGACAAATATATGGTCAAAGTTTATATTTAAATTTTTATAAATATTGTCCATAAAACGATGTGTTAATTCATATCTATATTTATTTATTATATTATTATGATTCTTCTCTTTTTTATAAATATCTTCCAAAATATCTTGGGTGCTAATAGGTTTTAAAATTTGAATTGTGATTTTTGAATTTAAAACAATATTTGACTCTATTTCTAACTCTTCTAAAAAGTGCTCTCCAATATTACCTACAAATTTTGAAACCATATCAATTAAAAAGTTTTTTCCAGTACGAAGATTTGAATAAGATATATTAATAGGCACAATCATTGTTTCTTCTTTTCTTATATCTTTACACTCATGTATGAAATATTTGTGTTGAAACTTTTTGAAATCTTTTATTTTTTTATTAAAATAATCATCTCTTAGTAGTTGGGAATTTAATGCAAAAAAAGCAGAACCTGTATGTACAACTTGGCAAGTTCCATCTACTTTTACGCAGAAGTGGTTTTTTTGTTTTGATATATCCTTTGCTTTTACCATTAATCCTTCTGGAAAAATCATCCAATCTTTACATCCAGTAATTAAATCTCCAATAATAGTATTATTTCTAAAAGGCGATGATTTTGGCATAGCTCCAATGTCTTTTAAAAAACTTCCAAAATAAGTATTAAATAAGCTATCATCAGCAATAACACCTACTTTTTTATTGGTAAGTTCATATAAAGCATAAGGTACAAGTAGGGCTTCCATTCTTGTAAAATGATTTGCCACAAATATTTTAGGATTGTCTTTTGGAATATTTTCTATTCCTTTTACTTCTATATTTGCATCAAATATTTTTTCTAAAATATTTAGCAAAATACCACTTGAATTTATTAGCAAATCTTTTTTCATCTTTTTTATCTCATTGTTTTATATGTTCTTGCTTTATATGAATCAACTTCTATGATTGATTGTTTAAGCTTATTGGCTTTTTTTAATTTTGATAATTCATCTTTATCAATAATACCTTTTTCTAAAGCTTCTTCAAACATATTTTCTAAAGACTCTTTTTTAATATCACTATTTTTAACTGCAAGTTTAATTTTTATAAATGCTGGTTTTGTTTCATTGTTTAATTCAATAGCTTTTTCTAAGATATTTAATCTATCTTTTGCATCACTTGATACAAATACACTTGAAGTTAACTCTTTTAGATATGCTTCATTTTTTAGATTATTTACAATCTTTTCATTTAATTTATCTGGTGATTTTACACTTAAGGGATTTAGTCTTACAAGTGGCAATAAAACTTTTAGCATAGGAAGATTATATAAGATATTCTCTTTTGCTTTTTGAATCTCTTCAAAGGCATAGTTACATACATAATTAACTAAATCTTTATCTTCTTCTTTAGGATTATTATCAAACTCTCTAAGCGTCGCAGTTATTAAATACATATATGAAAGCATATCCCCAAATCTAGCAGAGATGTTTTCTCTTTTTTTAAGAGCTGGTCCTAAAAGAGCAAGGGCTGTATTACTCAATAATGTAAACTCTGAACTTGCCCAAACAAGTTTTTGTTTGTATCTTTTGAAATTTCCTTGTGTTTTTAAGAAATATCCCCTTGTGAAATAACAAGTAATAGTTTTAGCAAAAGCTTTAACTACAAGTTTTATATGAGAAAAAAATGCTTCATCAAAAGCTTCCACATCATTTTTATTTAAAGCTTGTATCTCTTTATAAATATAAGGATGTGATTTAATTAATCCTTGTCCAAATTGCATCAAATTTCTAGTAAGAATATTTGCACCTTCAACAGTAATAGAAATAGGAAGAGCAAAATATGCATGGGCTAATAGATTTTTTTCACCCCTTATAATTCCACTTCCTCCTACTACATCCATAGAGTCATTTATCACTTCTCTAAATTTTTCTGTTGCATGGTATTTCATAACAGAATTGATAACTCCTGGTCTTACTCCATTATCTATTGCATCAAGGGTATAGTTTCTTGATGCATTTAACATATAAGTAAAGGCTGCAATTTTTGCAATTTTTTCTTCAACACCTTCAAATCTATCAATACTAAGACCAAATTGTTCTCTAATTTGTGAATATGAAGATACTACTTTAAGGGCAAATTTACTTCCTCCTAAAGAGACACTTGGAAGTGATATTCCTCTTCCAATTGAGAGTGATTCAACTAGCATTTGCCAACCAAGTCCTATACCATCAATTCCTCCAATAATATCGTCAATTTCGATAACAACATCTTTACCAAATAAAGGAGAGTTTACAAATGGAATACCAAGTGGATCATGGCGTCTTGAATTATCTATTCCTTTTAATTTAGAATCAAGTAATCCAAATGTAATACCTAAATCTTTCTTTTCACCTAATATTTGCTCTGGGTCATGAAGTTGAAAAGCAATACCTATAAGAGTCGCAATATTTCCTAAGGTTATATATCGTTTTTCAAAATTCAGTTTGATTTTGATTTTTTTATCTTCATCTTTAAATATAACACCACTTGAAGTGATTGAAGTCGCATCACTTCCTGCATTTGGTTCAGTTAGTCCAAAACAAGGAACTTGTCTTCCATTTGCTAAGTCTTCAAGATATCTATCTTTTTGGACTTGTGTTCCATATTTTAAAATCAACTCAGCAGGTCCAAGAGAGTTTGGAACCATAATAGTGATAGCTAATACTTGTGAGCGAGTAACAAGTTTTTCTATTACATGGGAATGGGCAGTTGCAGAAAATCCTAAACCACCATACTCTTTTGGAATAATCATTCCAAAAAACTTTTTATCTTTTATAAACTTCCAAACATCAGGTCTTAAATCTCTATCTTGAAATATTTCCCAATCTGTTGTCATAGAACACAGTTCATTTACTTCATTATCTATAAAATCTTGCTCTTCTTTTGTAAGTTTTGTAACATACTCTTCTTTTATTCTTTTGAAGTTTATATCTGCTTTAAAATAATCAGATTCAACCCAATTTGTTCCAGCTTGAAGGGCTGCTTCTTCTGTAGCAGATATTTTTGGTAATAATCCTTTTTTCATAATAAACTTAACTAAAGGAGAAGTAATAATCTTTATTCTATTTTTTTGTATTATAAAGGTTACTGCTAAAATGGCAAATATAACCCAAAATAAAATATTTGTATCAAAAAATATTAGTGAATATACACCAATAAAACCAAACCATAAAATCAATGGATATGAAAAATATCCAAAAATAATAAGTATAAGTACAAATGCTAATGCTTCCATAATTCTTCCCCTGTTTTAAAATCTTTATTCTCTTTATTTAATTTTTCTAATAATAAACTTGGTTTAAATCTTTCGCCAAAAATTTTTTCATATTTTTTTAGTTCATCTACAACATATGAAATTCCCATGTCATTTGCATAGGCACAAATCCCACCTTTATATGGAGGAAAACCAGTACCTGTAATCATAGCAAAATCTATAATTTTTGGGTCATTTACAATACCTTCTTCCAAACATCTTGAGGCTTCATTTACCATAATAAACATACATCGTTCAATTATTTCTTTTTCATTAAATGCCTTTTTATTTGTTGAAAGTAGTTTTGTAACTTCATCATTTACTTCCAAATTTTTTGAACTATATAAATAAAATCCTTTTTTATTCTTTTTACCTAATAGTTTTAAATCCTTATAAACCTTTGTAAGGATTGGAGCAATAGCCATTCGTGAACCATATGATTCATTTAATATACTTGCTACTTTAAAACCAATATCAATACCAACCGTATCTGCTAAAGTAAAAGGTCCCATTGGTAAACCAAAATCTTTTAGAATCTTATCTATTGTTTTTATATCAGAACCCTCTTCAAGAATAAAAGCAGCTTCATTTAAATATGGAAGTAAAATACGATTTACAATAAATCCTGCACAATCTCCTACTACTATTGGAGTTTTTCCACAAGAAGTCAATAACTCAATCACCCGATTTATAGTCTTCTTAGATGTATGTGATGATGGAATTACTTCAACTAAGGGCATAATATTTACAGGATTAAAAAAATGAATTCCTATAAAATTCTTTTTATTTTTAAGTTCACTTCCAAGTTTTTCTATGGAAATAGAAGAGGTATTTGTCGCAATTATTGAGTCTTTATCAAGTACATTTTCAAGCTCATAAAAGGCTTCTTTTTTTGCTTTTTCATCTTCTATAATAGCTTCAAGAGCAAGTTGAGTTTGCCCTAAGCCATTAAATTTATCTGTGTATGAGATTTTATTTAATTTAAAATCAACTTTATTTTGACTCATGCTTCTTCTTTTTATAGAACTATCATAGAGTTTTGCCACATCACTTATGATGTCATGGGCTTGTTCTATTTTTCTTATTTTGATTCTTATATCACTTAAAAATTTGCTAAATAACCAAATAATTCCTTTTCCCATTACTCCATTTCCTAAAACTGCTACATTTGAAATTGGAGTTTGTGTTTTTTCGTAATTTTTATTTAGTTTTTCAAACATGAAAAAAAGTTCTATCATATACTTAGACTCTTTTGTTGCTGCTAGCTGTGAAAAAGCTCTGGCTTCTATATCAATTCCTTTTTCAAAGCTTTCAATAAAAGTATTTTGTATAACTTCTAAAGCAGTATACGGTGCTTTAAAATCTCTATTTACTTTTTTCTCTATTCCTTGTAATGATTTTTTGTAAATGTATGCTCTTGTGAAAGAAAATTTTTCCATAAAATTATTTACAAAAGGTAGTTTTTTTCTTTGAACTTTGTTTTCAAGAACTTTTGTAATAAACTCTTTTAACTTAAACTCTTTTTGTCCATTATCAAATATTTCATCCACAAGTCCCATTTTTAATGCTTTTTTAGCATCATGGTTTTTACCCGTTAAAATCATCTCAAGGGCAGTTATAAGCCCTACAAGTTTTGGGGCTCTTTGTGTTCCCCCAAGACCTGGGAAAAATCCAAGTTTTATCTCAGGAAAGGCTAATTTTGTTTTTTCATTTGTAGTAGCAACTCTATATTTACAACATAAAGCAAGTTCTAAACCTCCACCCATACAAGCTCCATTGATATAGGCTATTGTTGGTATACTTAAGGCTTCTAGTTTATTTAAGATATTATCACCTTTTGTGATTTGCTCATAAACTTCTTCTTCTGTACTCATAGCCTCTATCTCTTTAATATCAGCACCTGCAATAAAAATTGAAGGTTTTGCACTATCAATAATAAGTGCTTTTATCTCTTTGTTTTGTTTTATTTCATCTAATGCACTATCCAGTTCGCTTAATACTTCAAAAGATAACTTATTTGCTTTTGAATTTTTTAAATCAAAGGTTAGTGTCGCAATATTATTTGTTATTTCTAAAATTAAATTATTCATTTTATACCTCCAATAAAAAACTTGCACCTTGACCACCACCAACACAAAGTGTAGCAAGACCAGTTTTTAAACCTTTTCTTTTTAATTCTTTTATTGTATGAAGTACAATTCTAGCTCCACTCATACCAACTGGATGTCCAATTGCAATTGCTCCACCATTTACATTTAATATCTCTTCATTTATTTCACCAAGGGGGTCACTATTAAATTCTTTTTTGCAAAAACTTTTTGATTTAAAAGCTTCAAGGTTTGCAATAACTTGTGCTGCAAAGGCTTCATTTAGTTCTATTAAATCTATATCTTTTAATGTTGTGCCTGTTTTATTAAAAAGTTTTTTGGTAGCAAAGATTGGACCTAAACCCATTTTGTGAGCATCTAGACCTGCATAGGCATAATCTTTTATAAAACCAATTGGCTCAAGACCTAATTCTTTTGCTTTTGATTCAGTACAAAGTATCATCATACAAGCACCATCAGAAACTTGAGAAGAGTTTCCAGCTGTTACAGTTCCATTTCTATCAAATATTGGTTTTAGTTTGCTTAGTGCTTCAATTGTTTGGTTAAATCTTATTCCATCATCATCTTGGATTGAAGAATCCTTTGTCATGATAGGGTGTATTTCATCATTTAAAATTCCACTTTCTATTGCTTTTTGTGCTTTTAGGTGTGATTGAAGTGCATATTCATCTTGGGCTTGTCGACTAATTTTAAACTCATTTGCCAAATTTTCGGCAGTGATTCCCATTATTTTCCCAGAAATCGGGTCAGTTAATCCCGAAATTAATCCAATGGTAGGTTTTAAAAAACTAAGTCGAAAAGTTGTAAGAAGGTTTAACTTAGCAGATGCAGTTTTTGCATAGGTAAATTTTGTCATAAAATCTTTGAATTGATTTGAAAATAGTAAGGGAATATTACTCATGGATTCAACTCCACCAGCTAGATATATTTCCCCTTGATTTGTATATATTTTTTCTATAGCACTAGATAGGGCTTGCATACCAGAAGCGCAGTTTCTATGAACTGTATAAGCAATGGTTTTTTTAGGAAACCCAGCTCTCATAGCTAGAACTCTTGCAATATTTGCTGCATTTGCTGGTTGGGCAACATTTCCAATAATAACTTCATCAAAATCATCATAAGGAATATTGTTTCTAAGAACTAACTCTTTTGCAATAATAGCTCCTAAGCTATCTGCTCCCACATGATTTAGTTTGCCATTTGCTTTTGCAACTGGGCTTCTTAATCCATCAATTATTGCTATTCTTTCATTCATTTTAAGCTCCTAATACATACTTTGGATTTCATCTTTATATTTTACTTCAATAGCTTCCCTACAAACTTTCATAGAAGGAGTCAATTCTCCACCTTCTATAGTAGCACTGTTTGTTATAAGTTTGAACTTTATAATTTTCTCCCATTTGTTTAATTTATTATTTAATATATCTATATGCTTTTGTATAGCTTGATGTATTCTTGTTTGATTGTAGTATTCTTCTATTGTTAGGTTATTTGTTTTTTTGTATTGTTCATATTTTTCTTGATCTACAAAAAGTAGGGCAGTTGTATATTTTTTATTATTTGAGATTAATACTGCAAACTCTATGTATTTGTTTTTTGATAACTCTTGTTCAATTGGAATTGCATTTACATACTCTCCAGTAGAAGTTTTAAATATATCTTTTATTCTACTTTTTATGTAAATATATCCATCTTCATCTATAGTGGCAACATCACCTGTGTGAAGCCAACCATTTTTATCAATTGTTTTTTTAGTTAGTTCTTCATTATTTAAATAACCTTTCATCAAAGAAGGTCCTTTTACTAAAAGTTCATCATTTTCAATCTTAACTTCTGCCGTTGGCATTGCTTTACCAGAAGTACCCACACGATTTGCCCCAGGATAATTTGTAGAAATAACTGGGGAAAACTCAGTCATACCATATCCTTGATATAGTGGAACTCCAATATTTAAGAAAAATTGATAGATGTTTTTTTCTAAAGGAGCACCTCCTGAGACTAACCACTTGATTCTTCCACCAAATATTTCTCTAAATTTTGAATAAACAAGTTTGTTAAAAAGTTTAAATAAGATTGAGTCTTTATTTATATTCTCTTTTAGTGCATAGTGAAAAGCAAAAGAAGCAATGATTCTACTAATAAAAGGTTTATCAGATATATTTGTTTTTATTTTGTAATATATTTTTTCTAAAAGTCTTGGTACTACAGTCATCATTGTTGGACGGACTGTTTTCATCAAAGTTGCTACATTTGTAATATCATCTATAAAGTAAATAGAAACACCCCTTGAAATATAATAACTCATAACAGCTCTTTCAAAAATATGAGCAAGGGGAAGTATTGATAAAATGACTTCTTTTTTATCTAATTGAATTAACTCGTTTATATCTTTTACTTGGGAAATTATATTTTTATGACTTAGAATAACACCTTTGGGATCACCCGTATTTCCACTTGTATATACAATAGAAAATATATCCTCTTCTTTTGGTTTATGCTCTACATATTCAAGTCTATTACAAATCTCTTTTCCCATAACTATTATTTCATCTAAGTTGTAGTAGTTTTTCTCTTTTATACAAAAATTGTGGGTGATGAAAATAATCTCTTCTTTTATGTCATTTATTCTATTTATATCATCTATAAAGATATATTTACATTGTGAATCTTTTAATTCAAAATTTAAATTTTTTGTTGAAATATTTGCAAATATTGGAACAGATATTGCTCCTAGTTGTTGAAGAGCGAAATCAAATATCAACCAAAAAGGAGATGATTTTGAAAAAATAGCAACCATAGTGCCTTTTTTTATGCCCAAGTTTTGTAAAGCAGCACATAAGCAAATTACTTTTTCTTTGAATTGCAATGCTGATATTGATTCATATTTATTATTAGCATTTATAAAGTTTAGTAAAGTAGGATTATCATATGTAGTTGTTAGATAATCAAACATTTCATTATAAGTAGAAAATCTATATGGATTCATGACTTAATCCTTAACTAATATAACAATATTGTATCATTATAACAAAAAAATAACAGAAATGTTTTAATTAATAATTATATTTAAGATGAATATAACATTTATAGTTAAAGTTGAAAATTAAGTTTATATTGTACAAAAAATGTACAATAAGATAATTGAAGCACAAAACATAGACAAGTGTTAAAAAAACACCATAAAAAAATTAATACAATTTTAAACGCAAGAGCTTGATAAAAACCCTATAATAAGCATAGTTAAGCTATATATAAGTTTTTTTTGTAACTTATATATACACAAATAAAACTTGTACAATTCATATCAGGAATTGTACATTAATCCGCTTTGGTATATGTTATAATCAAATACAAATTACTTAGGAGATATATATGAGTTTAATCGCTGATTATAAAGCACATACGCAAGAGAGACTTAATGAAGGTGGTCTTCCTCCATTGGCATTGACTGCTGATCAAACGGCACAATTGGTTGAACTATTAAAAGCAAATACTGTAGAAGATTCAGATTACGCATTAGATATGTTTAAAAATAAAATTAACCCAGGTGTAGACGATGCTGCATATGTAAAAGCTGCATTTTTAAATGATGTAGTACAAGGTAACGTTACATGTTCTGTGATTTCTAAAAGTGAAGCAATTGAAATTTTAGGAAAAATGATGGGTGGATTTAATGTACTTCCATTAATAGAAGCATTAAAAGTAGAAGAAACTGCAGCAGATGCAGCAAAAGAATTAAAAAATACAATTTTAGTATATGATTCATTTAATGATGTAAAAGATTTAGCTGATTCTGGAAACAAATATGCTAAAGAGATTATTGAATCATGGGCAAATGGTGAATGGTTTACAAACAAGCCAGCACTAGAAGAAGAGATTACTTTAACAGTTTATAAAATTCCTGGTGAAACAAATACAGATGATTTATCTCCTGCAACTGTAGCATTTACAAGAGCTGATATTCCATTACATGCAACTGCAATGTTACAATCAAAAATGGAAAAACCATTAGAAAAAATGGCTGAACTTAAAGAAAAAGGACATCCATTAGCATACGTTGGTGATGTTGTTGGAACAGGAAGTTCAAGAAAATCAGGTATTAACTCAGTTCAATGGCATATGGGTAGAGATATTCCAGGTGTTCCTAATAAAAGAACAGGTGGGGTTGTTATTGGTTCTATTATTGCTCCTATTTTCTTCAACACAGCAGAAGATTCAGGATGTTTACCAATTCAAGCAGATGTTGATGCTTTAGAAACTGGTGATGTTATTACTGTAAAACCTTTTGCTGGACAAATTTTAAAAGATGGTAAAGTTGTTTCTGAATTTACTTTGTCTCCAAATACATTAACAGATGAAATGAGAGCAGGTGGAAGAATTCCATTAATTATTGGTAAAGGATTGACTGCAAAAGCTAGAGAAGCTTTAGGTTTAGAGGCATCTGATTTATTTATTACTGCATCTCAACCAGCTGCAAGTACAAATGGATATACACAAGCTCAAAAAATGGTAGGAAGAGCGTGTGGTGTTGAAGGTGTTAAACCAGGTATGTATGTTGAGCCAATTTGTACAACTGTTGGATCACAAGATACAACTGGACCTATGACTAGAGATGAGATTAAAGAACTTGCTGCACTATCTTTTGGTGCTGATATGGTTATGCAATCATTCTGTCATACAGCAGCTTATCCAAAACCATCAGATATTAACTTACAACATACACTTCCTGAATTTATTACTTCAAGAGCGGGTGTTACTTTAAGACCAGGTGATGGTGTTATTCACTCATGGTTAAATAGATTATGTTTACCAGATACTGTTGGTACTGGTGGAGATTCTCATACAAGATTCCCAATTGGTATCTCATTCCCAGCTGGTTCTGGTCTTGTTGCATTTGCAGGAGTTACTGGTATGATGCCTTTAACTATGCCTGAATCTGTACATGTTAAATTTGTTGGTGAATTACAACCAGGAATTACATTAAGAGATTTAGTTAATGCTATTCCTTATCAAGCTATTCAAGATGGTCTTTTAACAGTTCCTAAGAAAAATAAAAAGAATATCTTTGCAGGTAATGTAATTGAAATTTCTGGTCTTCCACAACTTAAAGTTGAGCAAGCATTTGAATTATCAGATGCAGCAGCAGAAAGAAGTGCAGCAGCTTGTTCTATTCAATTAGATAAAGAACCAATTATTGAGTACTTATCTTCAAATATTGCTTTAATTGAAAAAATGATTGAAGAAGGTTACCAAGACGCTAGAACTTTACAAAGAAGAGCTGATAAAATGAAAGAATGGATTGCTAATCCAGAATTAATCACTCCAGATGCAGATGCAGAGTATTTAGCAACTATTGAAATCAATTTAAATGAAATTACTGAGCCAATTTTAGCTTGTCCTAATGATCCAGATGATGTTGATACATTAACAAACATCTTAAATGATCCAAATAGACCAACTGAAAAAATTGATGAAGTATTTGTTGGTTCTTGTATGACAAATATTGGATTATTTAGAGCTTTAGGTGAAGTACTTAAAGGTGAAGGTCCAGTACCAACTAAATTATGGGTTGCACCACCAACAAAAATGGATCAACAACAATTAACTGAAGAGGGTTATTACTCAATCTTTGGAGCAGCAGGTGCAAGACTTGAAATTCCAGGATGTTCATTATGTATGGGTAACCAAGCAAATGTTGGACAAGGTTCAATTGTATTCTCAACAAGTACAAGAAACTTTGATAACAGACTTGGAAAAGATTCTAAAGTTTATTTAGGTTCTGCAGAAGTTGCAGCATTAGCAGCACTTTTAGGAAGACTTCCAACTAAAGAAGAATACCTTGATATGGTTCCTAAAAAAATCACTCCTGAAAAAAGAGATGATATTTATAAATATTTAAATTTCCACTTATTATCAGGTGATGAATTAACTAACTTAGTTCACTCTTAATAGATATGCAAAGAGGTTTTACCTCTTTGCTTCTTTTATTTTCTCTTTCAATTCTATCAAAGATTTAAAAATCATAAAATCAAAATCAAGTGTATCAGATGGTAATTTATTACCTGAATTTATCCAACCAGCAGATATATTTGCATTTTTTGCTCCTAAAATATCAGTTTCAAAAGTATCACCAATCATAAGAGTTTCAGAGTTTTCTTTGCCAAATTTAGACAGTATTGTATTAAAACCATAAGGACTTGGTTT
This sequence comes from Arcobacter iocasae, assembly GCF_042214795.1. GTDB lineage: Bacteria > Campylobacterota > Campylobacteria > Campylobacterales > Arcobacteraceae > Arcobacter > Arcobacter iocasae. Next base: position 2,595,499 of record NZ_CP090177.1, read on the forward strand.
ACCTATAACTTGAACCATTTTTTTAGTATACTCTTCAATTATATCAATCAAAACTCCACACTCTAACTCAAAGCCATCTTTTACAGGAATTAGTTTATCTGGATTGGCTGCTATTATTTGTGTATTTTCACCTATTATATTAATAGTATTTGATATATCTTTTAATGTAATGTTATTTTCCATCCCAAGTATTACTATATCAGGATTTTTATCATTTCTTTTATATTTCTCATATAGATTTTCTTGTAACTGTTTACTTCCTAGAACATAAATATTATCTAGCTTATTTTCAAATAAATAGTGTTCAATTAGTTTTGTTGTAGTGAAAATATTTTTTTCACTTACATCAACACCACAAGTTAAGAGTTTTGCTTTATATCTGTGAATTTTATAATTGGAGTTGTTAGTAAAAAAACAGTATTGAATATTTTCTTTATTCAAATAATCAATTATATCTTTTGTTCCCTCTAAACTTTGTTCTTGTCTATAAAATACCCCATCTAAATCAAATATAATAAAAGTAATATTTTTTAAAGCTTCGTACATTATTTTATTCCTGTATGTAAAAATGAATTAACAAACTGTTTTTGAAAAATCAAGAATGCTAATAATAAAGGTGCAACCGATATCAAAGTTGCTGCTGATATTGTAGACCATTGAACTCCCGATTCAGGAGCTGCAAATATTGCTAATCCAACTGTAAGGGGTTTTACATTGTTTGAATTTGCAATAATAAGTGGCCATAAAAAATTATTCCAATGATAAGAAACAGACACTAAAGCATAAGCTAAATATGTAGGCTTCGAAAGAGGAATATAAACTCTAAATAAAATCCCTATTGGAGAACATCCTTCCATTTTAGCTGCTTCATCAAGCTCATTTGGTATAGTTTTAAATGTTTGTCTTAAAAGAAATATTCCAAAAGCTGAAGCAATATAAGGTAATGCCATTCCCCATGTTGTATCTACTAAATTAAAATATGAAATAGTTTTATAATTTTCTAAAATCAAATTTTCTGGCATAATCATTAGTTGAATGAGTACTAGAAAAAAAGCAACATTTTTTCCATAAAATTCAAATTTTGCAAAAGCATATGCAGCAAGGGTACATAATATCATTTGACCTATTAATATAATTGTAACTAAAGTAAATGTATTTATCAAATAGTGTAAAAATGGTGCCTGATTCCAAGCATCATAAAAACTTTGAACACTTAAAGGTGCAAATAAATCAAAATTTGCAGAGTATTGTTCCGTATGAAAAGCAGCCCAAAAAGTATAAAATAAGGGAAGTATCCATATAAGGGCTAAAGTATAAGTTGATATCTTTTGTAATAATTTCATGTTTCTACTTGTAGTGAATTTTTTTCTCAATTAATCCAAATTGAATTAATGAAATAATGATTAAAATTGAAAGTAACACAATAGTAAGTGTTGCTGCATATGAATAATCAAAAAATGAAAAGGCAACATCATAAATATAATATAGTAATAAATTTGAGGCATTATCTGGACCACCTTTTGTAAGTATAAACAGATGGTCAATCATCTTAAATGAGTTAATCAAAGCATTAATCATAACAAAAAAGGTTGTAGGCATCAAAAGAGGAAAAGTAACTTTTGTAAATGTCATCCATGAAGATGAACCCTCAATTTTTGCAGCTTCGTATAACTCTTTTGGTATACCTTGAAGTGCTGCTAGATAAAATATCATAAAAAATCCTGCCTCTTTCCATACAGTCATAACTATAGTTGAACCTAAAACTAAATCTCTATCTCCTAAAAAATTGTATTCATTAAATCCAAAGTAGTGAAGAACTTGATTTATTAAACCAATTTCGGGAGCATAAAAAAACAGCCAAATATTTGCAACTGCAACCATAGGTAAAATTGTAGGAGTAAAATATGCAAGTCTTACAATTGATCTAGCTTTTATTTTTTCTTGAACAAAAATTGCCATTGCTAAAGCTATCATGATTGATAGAGGAACTGTTGTTAGTGAAAAATAAAGTGTATTTTTTAGCGTTTGTATAAATATTGGATCATGTATCATATACTCATAGTTATCAAGCCCAATAAATCTTCTGGGCTTGAGTACTGTTTGATTAGAAAAAAATGAGTTAATAAATGTTGTTACAGTTGGATAATGTGTAAATGCAACAATTAAAATAAATCCAGGTAATAACAATAACCAACCGTAAACATGTCTCATAATCTTCCTTATTTATAATCTTTTAATAATCTTGTTGCTTGGTTTTGAGCATCATCTAATGCATCTTTAGCACTTTTTTTATCTGTTAATACAGCTTGAATAGAGTCATCTAATATTTTTCTAACTCTTCCTGTTTGATAAGTTGATAATTCAGCAGTTGCAAAGTCTAATTGATCTCTTGCAACTTTTGCAGGAGGAAACTCTTCAACATATTTTTTAAGTGCAGGTGTTTCATAAGCAGCTTTTGAAATACCAATATAACCAGTCCCTATTGACCATTTTGCAGAATTCTCAGGGCTAGTCATAAATTTGATTAGTTTTAAAGAAGCTTCTTTTTGTTTTGGAGTTGTATTTTTAAACACATAAAAGTTTCCTCCCCCTGTTGGAGTTCCTCTCATTTCTTTTGCTGGTAACATAGCAACACCAAAGTCAAAAGTTGCATTTTTCTTAACAGCTGTTAAATTACCAGTTGAGTGCCACATCATAGCAGTCTTACCACTTAAGAAATTTTTTCTAAGTGTTCCCCATTCAATTGTACCTTCTGGCATAATTTTATATTTACTTGATAAGTCTTTCCAATATTGTAATGCTTCAACAACTTTTGGATTATTGAAATAAGTTTTTGTTCCTTCTCCATTCATAAGAACTTCACCATTTTGTTTAGCAAGTGCTCCAAACATCCAATATGGATAACCAGTTGAAGGAATCATAACTCCCCATTGTTTATCATTTGTAAGTTTTTTACCCATTGAAATCATTTCATCCCAGTTTTTTGGTGGTTTGTTTGGATCTAAACCTACTTTTTTAAATGCATCTTTGTTATAATACATTACAATGGTAGATCGTTGAAAAGGGATACCCCAAACTTTCCCTAAAGTTGTACCATTTTCCATTAAAGCTGGATAAAAGCTTTTTAGCCATTTTTTATCTTCTTGGGATTTTGCAAGGTCAGAGAAAGAGACAATGGCATCTTGTTCAATTAAGTCGTAAATATCAATAGAGAACATTACGGCTAATTGAGCAGGTTCTCCAGCTTTTAAAGCTGCAAGTGATTTAATTCTAGCATCATTATAGTTACCAGCATATATCGCTTTTACATCAATATCTGGATTTTGTTTTTCAAAATCATTAACCATAGAATCAACTATTTTTGTTAATGGCCCACCCACAGATACAGGATAATACATTGTTAGTTTTGTTTTATCTGCATTTGCACTAGTTAGCAAACTTGCACCTATAACACTATACATAGCAACTTTTTTCATAAGTTTTAACATTTTATTTCCTATTATTAAAAATACTATTTAAGATAAGATTTCTCTTCTCTCACCAAAAGAATCAAAAAAATTAATCTTTGATTCCTGCCAATTTACCCAAACCCTATCCCCAGTTTGATAACTATTTTTTTTATCACTTCGCACTAAAATTGGTTTTTCTAAGTCATTATTAAGTGTTTGAATACCCAATATTGTGTCAGAGCCATGATAGTCTTGAAAAACAACTTTTGCTTCTATACCTTGATCTTTTTCTACAAAGAAAATATCTTCAGGTCTTATACCAAAGTAATTTGTTTTATTGGAAATACGGTTTGAGTAAGTAGATTTAAACTCTTGGTCATCTATATAGATTTGTGTACCTTCTTTTTTTACTTTTATTATGTTCATAGGTGGAGTTCCTATAAACTTGCCCACAAAAGTGGAAGCAACATTTTCATACAATTCTTGTGGTGTTCCTTGTTGTTCTATTTCTCCTTTATTTAATAAAATAATATGGTCAGCCATACTCATAGCTTCTGTTTGGTCATGGGTTACATATAAAACTGTCATTTTTAGTTGTTGCTGTAGTTTTTTTATCTCTATTCTCATCTCATTTCTTAATTTTGCATCAAGATTTGATAGGGGTTCATCCATAAGACATATTTTATTTTTTGCTACAAAAGCACGAGCTAATGCAACTCGTTGTTTTTGACCACCTGATAATTGTGAGGGCTTATTATCCAATAATCCTTCAAGACCTACAAGTTTTACAACTTTTTTCAACCTTTTTTCTTGGGTTTGTTTAGGTACTTTTCTTACCTTTAATCCAAAAAGAATATTTTCTTCTACACTTAAGTGAGGGAATAAAGCATAAGATTGAAATACCATAGAGATACCTCTTTTAGAAGATTGTAGTTTTGATACATCTTTTCCATCTATTAAAATTTCACCTGAGCTTATCTCTTCAAGTCCTGCAATCATTCTTAAAGTGGTAGATTTTCCACATCCTGAAGGTCCTAATAAAACTGTAAAACTCTCTTCTTTTATTGTAAAGTTTAAATTTTCTATAATTATTTTTTCTTCATATTTTTTTGTTATATTTTTTAATTGTATTGATGACATTAAATATTTCCTCTATTCATTTTCATAGTTTATTTCTACGCCGTTTTTTTCTAATAATTTACAGATATTTTCAGGAGGTTTTTTATCACAAAAGATAGAATCAACATTTGATATATTTCCACTTCTTATGTAGGCATTTCTTGTAAATTTTGAATAATCAGCCACTAAAAACACTTTTTTACTAGATTTACTTATGGCTTCCCTAGCTTGGCACTCTTCTTGTGTAAAATCTAATAATGAACCATTTCCTTCTATTGCACCAACTCCGTATATTCCAAAATCAACACTATATGAACTGAAAAATTTCTCAATATCATTTCCCACTATGTCTCTGTGTTTATTTCTTAATAATCCACCATGAAGTGTTACTTCAAAAGAGGAATTTTCACAACATACAAGAGCCACATTTAAATTATTTGTAAAGATTTTTAGATTTTTGTGATTGATTAGTTCTTTTGCAATTATTTCAGGAGTTGTACCAATTGAGAAAAATAAAGAAGAGTTATTTGGAATTTGTTTAGCAATTAATCTTGCAATGATTTTTTTTTCATCATAATGAATTATTTTTCTACTATCATATGATATATTATCTTTTTGAAGTGCCATTTCAACACCACCATATATTCTTCTTAAAAGTCCTTCTTCACATAAAAAATTTATATCTTTTCTAATAGATTGTACAGATACAGAAAAAATCTTGCTTAATTTTTCTACTGTTGCAGATTTTTCTTGTCTTACTTTTTCTAAAATATAGGCTTGTCTCTCTTTTGGTTTCATTATAAGCTTTCGTTTATATAGTTTAAAATCTTTCGTTCGAAAGAAATTACGGAAGTATAAATACAAATTATTACATTGTGATTACAAAGAAAAGAGTTTTGATTCTTATGTTTAGATTTAATTATTAGAATATGGTGAATATTCATTTATTATTAACATAGATTTTAATATTATATATCATTATTAAATTAAGGTAAAAAATTATGTCTGTAAAAGAAGAGAAAAAAAATAGTATTATTAGAAATTCGTTGATACTATTCGCTAAAAAAGGTTTTTATAATACAACTATTCCAGATATAGCAAAAGCTATGAGTATGAGTGTTGGTAATATGTATAATTACTTTTCCTCAAAAGAAGAATTAGCAAAAGTTGCTATAAAATATTCTACAAATATTATGGCAGATGATTTGAGAAAAATCAATAATATGGATATTACTTCAAAAGAAAAACTTTATTTATTTATTAAAAACTATTTGAAAAATGTAAAAAATTCTCCTGAAGTAATAAATTACTTTTTAAGAGTTTATTTATCAAATAGAGAAGTATTTAAAGAAGGGTGTGAGGGTTTTTTGTGTGTAGGTGAATTTGTAACTGAAGTTATGATTTTACTTGATGATGGTGCACAAAAAAAAGAGTTTAGAGAACAAGAATTTTTCCCAGCATTTGGTATGCTAATGGGAAGTTTAGGTGGATTTGCATTTATGAGTGGAGAAAATGTATTAGAAAAAGATTTACTTGAATATTCTGATTCTATTGCTGAAAATATTTATAGAGCACTAAAATATGATGAAAATGCATAAAACAGCTTTACCAAAAGTTGTTTGGCTTCAAGGTATTACTTGCAATGGTAATACCCACTCTTTTTTATCTGCAAATTCATCAAGATTTGAACAATTTAATAATAATTTTGATTTGATTTATCATCCTAGTTTAACTGTTGATACTACTCTTGATGAGATTTTAGAATCAAAAGATAGAATTGATTATTTGTTAGTTGAAGGTGCAATAACAAATGATGAATTCTATTTTTCAATTTCTAACAAAAATTTATCAGATGTTTTAACTGCACTTGTTTTAAAATCAAATTTTTTAATTGCCGTTGGTTCTTGTGCTTCTTATGGAGGAATCCATGCAAAGTTTGAACAAAATGGCAAAACTGGTGGATTAAAAGATTATATTTCCAATGAAAATCAAGCATCACTTTCCCATGAAATTATAAATCTTACTGGTTGTCCTGTTCATCCAGAATGGATAATTCAAACTCTTTTTACCTTGAAATTTAATGGTTCAATTACCCTTGATAATAAATCAAGACCAATAGAGTTGTATGGAGGTCTTGCTCACCATGGTTGTACTAGAAATGAGTACTTTGAGTGGAAAGTAGAGGCAAAAAGTTTTGGATTAAAAGAGGGTTGTTTATTTTATAATGAAGGGTGTCGTGGACCAATGACACACTCAAATTGTAATAAAATTTTGTGGAATGATGTTAGTAGTAAAACAAGGGTTGGTATGCCCTGTATTGGCTGTACAGAATATGATTTTCCAAGACTTAATATGTTTGAAACTAAAAAACATATAGGTATACCTTTTGAGCCACCACTTGGAATTCCTAAAAGAGCATATTTATCAATTTCAGGTGTTGCTAAAACATTTACGATTCCTAGATTGAATCAAAAATTAAACCACTTTTATGAAAGTAAAAATAATGAAAACAGTTGATATAGTAGAACGAATTGAGGGTGAAGCAAAGCTTAATTTAACTTGGAAAGATAAAAAAGTAAGTGATGCTTCAATTGACTTTTTAAATTTTAGAGGCTTTGAATATATTTTAGAGAATAAACCTATTTTAGATGCTTTAGTTTATACCCCAAGAATTTGTGGAATATGTGGACAAGCTCACCTTTTAGCAACTGTTAATGCAATAGAAAATTTATATAAAAATTCTGGTAACGAATTACAAATAACAAATAAAGCTAAAATACTTAGGGAATTAGGATTGATTATTGAAATAATTGATTCACATATTAAGTGGTTTTATATGTTTATAATGCCAGATGTTATAGCAATATCTAAAAAACAATATGAGGGATATACTCCCTTAAAAGGAGAAAAATGGCTAGGAGCACAAAAAGGTGCTAGTGAAATAATCAAAGCCTTAGCAATTTATGCAGGACAATGGCCACATACATCTTATATGATTCCTGGTGGAGTTATGAGTGATCCAACGCTATTAGATATTGTAACTTGCGAAAACTATATTGATCAAACAATAAAGTATTTTGAAAAAGATATAGCAGGAATAAGCATTGAAAATTATTTATCTTTAAATAGTTTTGAAGAACTAACTTTACTATCTTCATCTTTGAGAGATTTTGTTGATATCTCTTTTGAAACAAAACTAGAGCAAGTGGGGAAGGCACACAATAGACATTTAGTTTTATCAGACATGATAGATGTAAAACCTGGACTTTATAATAAAAAGATATCTAATAATATTGATTTAGCAAAGATAAAAGAGAGTGAAGAATATACTTTTAATATAAATAAAAAAGATAATAAAAAAGCTCATACATGGTCTAAAAGTGTTCAATATAATAAACATTTTTATGAAGTAGGGCCCTTATCAAGAGCTGTTATAAATGAAAGAGAGTTTATAACAACCTTACATAATAAGTATGATGATTCAACATTTACAAGAGTAATGTCAAGGGTTGATGAAATAGCACATCTTTTAATCTACAGTAAAAAACTTATAAAACAAATAGATATAAGTGAAGACTCATATATTAAGCCTAAAATAGATTTAAAGAGTCTAGAAAATATAACTGCAACTTCTAGTGTAGAAGCATGTAGAGGTTCACTTGTTCACACCCTTAGTGTAAATAAAGGGCTTATTACAAAATATGATGTCATTACACCTACTGTTTGGAATTTGGGTCCAAAAAATAATATAGAATTAGGCGTTGCCCAAAAAGCAATTATTGGTTCTAAATCACTAAATGAATCAAAAATTATATTAAGATCATTTGATGTATGCTCTGTTTGTACAACACATTAATGAATGTTTATTCAAAAAGTAGAGTAGTTTTGTAACAAGCTTTATAAATTGTTAAAATTCCTATTACTTATGTATTCCTAGAACTAAAGTAAAATCAAGTACCAACTTATCGTAATATTTGAAATTATTATAATTATAAAGCTTAAAAATATTGATATAAATGCTACTTTATTGCTATACTAGCCCATTATTTAGATACTACATTAAGTTTTAATTAAGTAAGCAAAAGTTAAATTACGATAATAAATGAATATTCATTTTTTAATTTAAGGAGAACAAATGGCTTACGATTCTCAAGAGATGGTTAAAAAAGTTTTTAATCAAAACTCTGCAAGGGTGGATACGAACAAAGGTGAAGAGTTTTACAATAATCTGTTTGAAAAAACAAAAGCTAGATTAAGTAAACTAAGAAAACAACCAGCTCTTAAAGATATCGATATTATTGATATAGTTGAGAGTGAAGGCGTAAATAGAAGAGATTTTATGAAGTGGGCAAGTGCAACAACTGCAACACTTATGTTACCTCCTATGTTTACTCCTTTAGTTGCAGAAGCTGCTGAACTTATGAATAGACTTCCTGTGATTTGGATTGAGTTGCAAGATTGTGCTGGAAACTCTGAAGCACTATTGAGATCATCAACACCTACTGTTGATGATTTAATTTTTGATGTATTATCTTTAGAATTTCATGAAACCATTATGGCTGCAGCTGGTCATCAAGCAGATGCTCAACTTGAAGATGCGGTTGAACATTTCAAAGGTAAATATTTATTATTTGTAGAGGGTGCAATTCCTACAGCTATGAATGGTCAATATGGAACTATTGGAGCTTCAGGTGAGACTTTCCAAGAACATTTAATGAGACTATCAAAAGATGCAGCAGCTGTTGTTGCTGTTGGTTCATGTGCCACTTTTGGTGGTATTCCAGCTGCTGCACCAAATCCTACAGGTGCTGTTGGTGTTATGGATTTAGTTAAAGGTAAACCAGTAATTAATATCCCTGCCTGTCCTGCAAATCCAGCAAATATGGTTGGGGTTGTGCTTCATTATGTTTTAACAGGACAAGTTCCAGAACTTGATTCACTACTTAGACCAAAATTTGCATTTGGATATAGAATTCATGATAACTGTGAGAGAAGAGCACACTTTGATGCAGGTGAATATGTAGAAGAGTGGGGTGATGAAGGTGCTAAAAATAATTGGTGTCTATATAAAATGGGATGTAAAGGTCCAATGACATTTAATAACTGTTCAATTATAAGATACAACGATGGTGCAAACTGGCCAATTGGTGTTGGACGAGGATGTATTGGGTGTAGTGAACCAGACTTTTGGGATAAATATGCATATGAAAGACCTATGGCAGATGCACATATAAAAGCTCCTACCGGAGGAGTTGAAAAAACTGTTGATGAGTTTGGGTTAGGGTTGTTAACTGCAACTACAATAGGTATAGGTGTTCATGCAATTGCTTCAGCAGTTGTTGGAAAAAGATCAGTAAATAATGGCGAAAGTGAGGATGCATAATGAGTAAGCATATCGTAATAGATCCTATTACAAGAATTGAAGGACACTTAAGAATTGAAGCAGTAATTGATGAAAATAATGTAGTTACTGATGCATATAGTTCTTCAACAATGTTTAGGGGAATAGAAGAGATTCTAAAAGGAAGAGATCCAAGGGATTGTGGACTTCTAGCAATGAGAATTTGTGGTGTTTGTACAGGTACTCACTATCAAAGAAGTATTGAAGCAGTTGAGCATGCATTTAAAGTAACTATTCCTAAAAATGCAAGATTAGTGCGAAATATGATGCAAGGTGCTTTATATATCCATGACCATATTGTACATTTTTATCACCTTCATGCACTTGATTGGGTTGATATTACAAAAGCACTTGAAGCTGATCCTAAAAAAGCTGTTGAGGAGGCTCAAAAATGGGCAAAACTTTCAGGTCAAAGACCATGGAATGCAAGCGAAGATGTATTTGCTGAAGTACAAGAAAGAGTTACTAAATATGTAAAACAAGGTAGACTTGGTGTATTTGGTAATGCTTATTGGGGAAGCAAAGCTTATAAACTAACTCCTGAGCAAAACCTAATAGGTCTTTCTCATTATTTAGATGCATTAGAGTTACAAAGAGAGATTGCAAAAGCACAAGCTATTTTTGGAGGTAAAAATCCTCATCCTCAATCAATTGTTGTTGGTGGTGTTACTTGTGTTCAGGATATTAAAAATCCAGCTAGAATAGCAGAATTTAAAGATATTATTCAAAAAGCACAAAAATTTTCTAAACAAGCATATCTTCCTGATGTTTATATGGCTGGAACTATGTATGCTGACGAAGCACTTGATGGAACAGGTGGTGGTTTAGGTAACTATATGTCTTATGGTGATTTTAATTTAGATGATACACCTTTTTATGAGGCTGCTAAACTTTTCCCTTCTGGAATAGTTATGAATAAAGATTTATCAAAAGTTTATGACTTAGACCAAACAAAAATATCAGAAGATGTAACTCATGCTTGGTATGAAGGTAAAACAAATTTACATCCTTATGAAGGTGAAACAAAACCAAACTACACAGGATTTAAAGAGAAAAAAGATGGTATTGCTTACTTAGATATTAAAAATAAATACTCTTGGATAAAATCACCTCTCTATAATGATAATAGAATGGAAGTTGGACCACTAGCTAGAATGATAGTAGGTGTGGCAAAAGGTGATGAAAGAATTAGTAAATATGTTACGACATTCTTAAAAAATGGTAATTTACCAACAAAAGTTTTATTTTCAACTGTAGGAAGAACAGCTGCTCGAGCTATTGAAACAGAAATGATGTGTGATGTTGTGATAGAGTGGGCAGATGAATTAGCTAAAAATGCTGCAGGTGGTGATTTATCTACTTGGACTGAATTTGATTTTGATAAAGTTTCTAAAGATGCTCAAGGTTTTGGTATGGCTGAAGCCCCAAGAGGTGCTTTAGGACATTGGATTAAAATAAAAGATGGAAAAGTTTTAAATTATCAAGCAGTAGTTCCTTCAACTTGGAATGCTGCACCAAAAGATTATAAAAACAGAATGGGTGCATATGAGGCTTCTTTAGTAGGTACAAAAGTAGTAGATCCTGATATGCCACTAGAGATTTTAAGAACAATACATAGCTTTGACCCTTGTATTGCTTGTGCAGTACATATTATAGATACACATGGTAAAGAATTAGGTGTGTATAAAATTGACCCAACAGGTGTTTGCCGTGCGTAATTTTAAAAGGGTTGAAAGAATGACTCCAGTCATGCGAATAATACATTGGACAAATGCTATTTGTATGATTGTTGCAGTTGCAACCGGGCTATATATTGGTCATCCTTATTATCAAACATTTATTGCAGATCCAGCTGTTGATAAGTATGTTATGGCATGGAATAGATGGGGACACTTTATTGTGGCAATTATATTTGATGTAACAGCTATTTTAATTGGTTATTTATATCTTTTCTCTAGATTTGAAAAACCATATAGAAAGATTTTACCGACAAAGAAAAACTTTATAGAATTCTGTGAAGTTTTTTTCAATCTAATAACTTTTAATAGAAGAAAAAAGTTTGATTCAACATATAGTGATAGTTATAATATTATGTTTTTTACACTTTTTCATATATTATTAGTATTTATGCTTTTAACTGGACTTCAAATGTATGTTCATGGTTTAGCTTCAGGACAAAGTTCAATTGGAGCATGGTGGCCATGGCTTTTACATTTTTCTACTGACTGGACACTTTGGGTATTTGGTGGAAATATGGGTGTTAGAATTGCACATCATACAGCTATGTATCTTTTATTGATGTGGGTTTTTTCACATATTTATTATCAAATTTGGAGAACGATTTTTTGGAGAGAAGGAGACATCAATATTGTATTTGGTGGAACAAAATTTATAAATGATGAAGTTAACTCTAAAAATCTAGATAAATAGAAGTTATGAGCATAGCTCATAACTTCTATTACTTACATAATATATCCATAAGTAAAAGTTATTTTGTTTTTGAATGTATTAAATAAATATGAAGGTTATATATGAGAAATATAGTAATAGGAGTTGGAAATCTACTTTTTAAAGATGAGGGAGTAGGTATTTTAGCTGCCAAGTATTTAGAACAGAATTATAATTTTGAAGGTGATATTGAGATTATTGATGGGGGAACTTTAGGTTTTAAATTAATGACTTATTTTCAAGAGTATGATAATGTTATTATTTTAGATACTGTATCTATTGAAGATAAAGTAGGAGATATTTATAGATTGCCTTCTGATGTTTTATTGGGACTTGGTCAATATAGAAAAACAGCCCATGAAGTTGAGATTGTTGAGATGTTGGAAATATGTTCTGTTTTAGATAAACATGCAGAAGTTACAATAATAGGAATAATTCCCGAAGATATTATAAGTGTTCAAATAGGACTTACAAAAACTATTGAAGAGAAATTTATTGGGCTAATAAATCAAGCACTAATTGATATAGAAAATTTAGGAATAAAAGTAGAAAAAAAAGATGAGCAAAAATCTATAGCTCAAATTTGTAAAGGAATCTTGGGATCGTATAATGATGAATATGATGAACGAATACCAAATGATGAGGATACTACAAGATGAAATTATTTTATAAAATAGAATTCAATAGTACAAATTTATATTATAAACATATTTTAGAAAACCTAATAAAAGAGTATGATATCAATGCTAGTGTAAAACAATATATTGGATTTATATTAATTACATGTAATGATAGCGAAGAAAAGATTGAAGGTTTTTTTAAATATTTAGGTGAGACTTTACCTTTATCAATATTTTTAAAAAACTCATATGTTATTAAAGAGTTTGATGAATCACTAGAAGAAATTGAAAATAAAAATATACTTCAAAATGTCCTTACTTTTACAAATAAAGACATTAAAAATATAATAAATGAAAATACAAATATTGATTTCTCAAATGATATAAAAAGAATAAAAGAGGGAAGAGTTTCTAAAATAGAGACACATAATGGACTTAAAAATATATTTTTACCTTCAAAAATTTTAAGAGAAGAGTTTGAATCTAAAAATAATGAAGTGAAACTTTTTATTTGTAATATAAATAAATTATCACAATTGTTTTCTTTGAGTCAAAAAGACCTACAACTTCTCTGTTCTATTGAAAGACCTTTAGTAAAACTAAAATTTAATATTTTACAAAATAAAGAAAAAGAGTATTCAAAGAGTAATTTTATATATGCAAAATTGCCAGATGATAAAGAGACTATACTTTTTGCAAATGCTTTACAAAAAGAAGGCATTGATTATTTACTTTATGTAAAAGAAGAGAGTTTACAAGATGGGCTAAAAGTTACTTATTTTAATAATGACAATATAATTATAAATGGTGAAAAATCTCTGTTCCCAAAATATGATTATAATTTAAATAAAAAGTATAATAATTCAAAGGAATTTTTTGATGATAATGGGGGAGTTATAAAAGCTACACTTGCAACAAATAATAAGAGAATAAAACCAAGTGTATCTATTTATTTTTCATATAATAGTGATAATAGTTCTATTTCATTAAATATTCCTGGAAAAGGACTGCGAGATATTATTACAATTCCAAATATTATTTATGATATTAATAATGCGATGGAAGAGATATCTTTAATTGATGAAAATACAGCTAGATTGATAACAAATTATAAAAATAATTTTTCACAAAATTTTAATAAAGAATTCAAAAATAAAGATGTAAATGGATTTGAAGCAATCTTAAATCTCACATCTTATGTACTTGGATTAGGTGATTATTTAGATTTTGAAAATGCTGCTTTTAATTGTAATGTTAAAAGTGGACTTCAAATTGATATGAAATTAATAAAAATCGAAGGAATAAATTATTTAGACTATAGACGGATTATTCAAAGCATAATGAGTTATAAAATGGCAGATGTGACAAATGAAATATTGGCTTATTCTTTCTATGAGAGTTTAAGTGAATTTATTGTTAATCAAGTAGAAGCTCTTAAAAAAGAGTTAAGTTTTGATGATATTATTTTATGTGGAAATATGTTTTCAAATTCTCTTCTTTTAGAAAAGTCTTATAAAACTTTTACTAAAACATTTAATACAATTATTCCAAAAGAGTATTCCTTGGATAAAGAGTTTTAAAAAATTATTTTCTCAAAAGTACCAATAAGTAACATATGACCAAAATAATTTTATAAAACTAAATTTTATTATAAAGTTAAGATTAAGTTAAGATTTTTACTTGTAATATTCCCTTAGGTGAACAGTCGTTCATTAAAATAATAAAGATTTAAAGTTAAAAACCAACTTCTTTTAGAAGCTGGTTTTTTTATTATTTTAGAAGTGAATAGTTATTCATTTAATTTATATATGCCAACCACATTTTGGGTTGGTTTTTTTATACAAAAAATAATGAATAACTATTCATTATTTCAACTTTATTAATAAAAGGATTAATTTTGGATATGTCAAAATTATTTAATAAATTATCAAAAAGATTAGAGAGTTTAGAAAAACTTGCTAAATTAAATGATAATAAATCAATCCCAGATGTTTTAGAAGAAAAAGGGATTAAACGAAGAGATTTTATGAAATGGGCAACTGCTATGACTGCAATGTTAGCTCTTCCTGGGTCATTTACACCATTAGTTGCAAAAGCAGCAGAATTAAGTGATAGATTACCAATTATATGGCTTCATATGGCTGAATGTACAGGATGCTCTGAATCACTATTAAGAACAGATGCTCCAACAATTGATTCATTGATTTTTGATTATATATCTTTAGAATACCATGAAACACTTATGGCAGCAGCTGGTTGGCAAGCTGAAGGAAACTTAGAAAATGCAATAGAAAAACATAAAGGTAAATATATCTTGATGGTTGAGGGTGGAATTCCCCATGGTGAAAGTGCACACTTTTTGACTATTGGTGGACATGGAAAAACTGGTGAAGAAAATGCTAAAACTGCCTGTGAATCTGCAGCTGCAATTTTTGCTATTGGTACTTGTTCTTCTTTTGGTGGAGTTCAAGCTGCTATTCCTAATCCAACTGGTGCAGTAGGACTTTCAAAAATTACAAATAAACCTGTAATTAATGTACCGGGTTGTCCTCCTAGTGAGAAAAATATAGTTGGTACTTTGATGCATTATATTTTATATGGAAGTTTACCTGCTCTTGATGCATATAATAGACCTAAATGGGCTTATGGGATGCGTATTCATGACTTATGTGAGAGAAGAGGTCATTTTGATGCTGGTGAGTTTGTAGAAGAGTTTGGAGATGAGGGTGCTAAAAGAGGATATTGTTTATATAAAGTAGGATGTAAAGGGCCATATACCTTTAATAACTGTTCTAAAAATAAATTTAATTCACATATGTCTTGGCCAATACAAGCAGGTCATGGATGCATTGGGTGTAGTGAACCAGATTTTTGGGATACTATGGGACCTTTTGAAGAGCCAGTTGCTGACAAATTATATAACACAGTTTTTGGTGGAGGTGGTGCTGATGCTACTGCTGATAAAATTGGTATTGGTTTATTAAGCGTTACAGCAATTGGAATTGCAGCTCATGCCGTAATATCAAATGTTAAACATCCAAAAAGTGATGATGAGGAATAAAAATGGCAAATAAAAGAATTATAGTAGATCCTATTACAAGAATAGAAGGACACTTAAGAATTGAAGTTGAAGTTGATGAAAACAATGTAATAAAGAATGCTTTTGCATCATCTACTTTGTGGAGAGGTTTAGAAACAATAGTTAAAAATAGAGATCCAAGAGACGCTGGATTTTTAATGCAAAGAATTTGTGGAGTATGTACATTTTCTCATTATAGAGCTGGTATTGAAGCAGTTGAAGATGCACTTAAAATCACTCCCCCTTTAAATGCAAAACTAACTAGAAGTTTGATGAATCAAGCATTATTTATGCATGACCATTTAGTACATTTTTATCATTTGCATGGTTTAGATTGGGTTGATATTACATCTGCTTTAAAAGCAGATCCTGCAAAAGCTAGTAAAGAAGCTTTTAAATATACAAATTATCCAATTGCAACTGGTGAAAATGACTTATTAAAAGTAAAAGATAGAGTAAAAGAGTTTGCATCTAGAGGAGAACTTGGACCATTTGCAAATGCATATTGGGGACATGAAACTTTTAGATTAACTCCAGAGCAAAACTTAATAGCCTTAAGTCACTACTTAAAAGCCTTAGAGGTTCAAAGAACAGCTGCACAACTTATGGCAATGTTTGGTGGAAAACAACCACACCCACAAAGTTTAACAGTTGGCGGAGTAACTTGTATTATGGATTTATTAGATCCTTCAAGAATGAGTGAATACCTTACAAAATATAAAGAAGTAGCAAACTTCATAGAACATGCATATTATGCAGATATTTTGATGGCTGGAAAAGCTTATGCTTCTGAACCTAGTGTTACTACAAAAGCAGGAACTATGAATTTTATGTCACATAAAGAGATGCAACTAAATAGAAGTGAATTTCTTTTTGATACAGGAATTATTTTAAATGGTGACTTATCAAAAGTTCATCCTATTAACGAAGACCTAATCACAGAAGAAGCAACACACTCTTGGTATAAAGATAATGAGCCACTTCATCCTTATGATGGGAAAACAAATCCACTTTATACAGGTATGAGCGAAGCTATGACAATAGGTGCAGAAGGTAAAGAAGTGCATTCTAAAGTAATTGATGAAAAAGGTAAATACTCTTGGATAAAATCTCCTAGATATGATGGAAAAGCTATGGAAGTTGGACCTTTAGCTTCTGTTTTAGTTTCATATGCAAGTGGAAATAAAAAAATAGTTAAAATTGTAGATGAATTTTTAAAAGAAACAGGACTTCCTTCAGAAGCTTTATTTACGACATTAGGAAGAACAGCTGCAAGAGCTTTACAAGTAAAAGCTATCATTGAAAATGGTTTAGAAACATTTGATACCTTGATTGAAAATTTAAAAGTAGACCAAGAAACATACACTACTTACAAAATTGATAAAGATAAAGAGTATAAAGGTAGATTTATTGGTGATGTTCCAAGAGGAATGTTAAGTCATTGGATTAGAATCAAAAATGGGGTAGTTGAAAACTATCAAGCAGTTGTTCCTTCAACTTGGAATGCAGGTCCTGAAGATTCAACTGGGTTAAAAGGTCCATATGAATCAAATCTAATAGGGTTAAAAGTAAAAGATATAACTCAACCTTTAGAAATAATTCGTGTAATTCATAGTTTTGACCCATGTATTGCTTGTGCAGTTCATGTGATGGATACAAAAGGTAATGAACTAGGAAGTTATAAAGTTGATCCAACTTATGGCACATCGTGCTAAAAAGGCTGAAAAATGATTGAAAGAAAATATGAGTTTTCTGGTGTACTAAGATTAAATCACTGGATTAGAGTGGTTACTTTATTGATATTAGTTGTTACAGGCTTTTATCTTGCAAAACCATTTTTAACACCTTTTGTTAGTGATGAACCAGTAAATTTTATGAATGCATTATGGAGATTTTGGCACTTGGTTTTTGGATTTGTATTAATTGCTACAACAATATTTAAAGTATATTTGTTCATTTTTGATAGACAAAGTAGAACTGAAAGGGTTTCATTTTTTGATTTTATTAGTCCAAAAATATGGATTCAACAAATTAAATATTATATGTTAATTGGTACTCATCCTGAGGGAAGAGGGATATATAATCCTTTACAATTTATAGCTTATTTTATGGTATTTATGACTTTGTTTTTAGTTTCATTGACAGGATTAATACTTTATATGCATGGTTATCATGATGGGTTAGCTGGACTTCTCATGCCCTTATTAAGACCAATAGAAGTACTTATGGGTGGATTGGCTAATGTAAGAGAATTGCATCACCTTACAATGTGGATATTTTTGATATTTATTCCTATTCATATTTATATGGCAGTATTTAATTCTGTATATGGGAAAAGTGGTTCTATGGATACTATTTTTAGTGGATATAGTTGGCATAAAAAACATGAAAAAAAAGAGAGTAAAACAAAAAAATGAATATCTTAATATTAGGAATAGGAAATATTCTCTTTCAAGATGAAGGAATAGGTGCACATTTTGTGCACTATTTAGATGAAAAGTATACTTTTAAATCAAAAAAATCAAAAGTAACTATCATTGATGGTGGAACTTTAGCTCAAAGATTAATTCCAGAGATAATAAAATATGATGAAGTAGTTATAATTGATTGCATTGATGCAAATGATGCAAAAGCAGGTGATGTGTATTTTTTTGATTATAATGCAATGCCAAATTGTGTTAATTGGCAAGGAAGCGCTCACGAAGTTGAGATGCTTCAAACACTTAAAATGATAGATATGAATGAAGACTTACCCTTTACTAAAATACTGGGAGTTATTCCAAAAAGAGTTGCAGATGATACTACTTTTGAATTAAGCGAAGAGATTCAATCATCAATTATAACTATGGAAAATAGTATTAGAAACCATTTAAAACTATTTGATGTGGAGATGTGTGTAAAAAAAGCTGATACATTTATTACTAATATTGCAGAGGTAAGTTACAAAAGGGACATTCTAAATGGTCCTTATTTATAAGTTTGAATATTTTTCAAATAATTTTACACTTATTCATAATATAAAAGCATGTCTAAAAGATTTTGAGATTAATTATAAAATCTCAAAAGAAAATAATCATATAAATTTGTTTGTAGAAAGTACAAAAGAGATACTAGATGAATTTTCTAAGATTTTGTCAACATATCTTCCCATGTCTATTTTTTTAAAAAATGTCGAAGTTGAATGTGTTGATGAGTTTCCTAATTTTCCAGATATTAATTATTTAGATTCTTCTCCTTTAACTTTTTGTACTAAATGCTTAAAAGCAGTGGAAGAAAAAGGTAATAAAAACTATTATAATCCTTTTATTTTTTGCGAAGATTGTGGGCAAGATTTAGAGGCAAAAGCTTTAATTTTATTTGATGGAAAAAAAGAGATAAAAAAATCAAATTATATTGAGTATTTTGAATATACCTCTAAACTTATAAATGATGGGAAAAAAGTTAAAATCAAAACCTTAAGTGGTGAGTTTATCTTTTCAAAACTAGATTCGATGGATAAAAATAAAAAAGATAATATAAAGCTATTATGTGCAGATTTAAATAGTATTTCAGATGTTCTTGTTGCATCTAAACAAGAGATAATTGCCCTAGCATCCATTGAAAAACCAAGTATAGATTTAAATATAAATGAAGTATTTAAATCTAAAAATATTTTGCAAAATCAAAATATTGATGTTAGATATGCCAATGATATGATTTTGTACTTATTATGTTTGGAATTAGAAAAATACAATATTAAATTTTTGGCATATTGGAAGAGTGATGTTTTTGATTCATCTTTAACTTTTATTAGTAGTACTTTATATAAAAAAATTGAGATTCCTAAAATCTCTATTTTAGATAATGGACAAGTAGTAATTTTAAAATCAAAAAACTATGATAAAAGTTTAGAGGATGTGTATAAAGAGTTTTCTGAAAAAAATAAATCTCAATTTATGGTTTTATTAAGCGAAAATTACTTATTTGAAAAAACTATTTTAAATACTTATGCAAGTACAAAGCATGAGGATGGATTGACACTTTATTCCACAAAAATAGATGGAATGATAGATATCTTTAAATATGAATTACCAACTAGTATGAGTGAATTATTTGATGAAATAAAAAAAGATACTGTTGGAGCAAAACTTATTTCTAATTATGAAAAATCTTTTCCAGATATTTATAAAACTGCACTTAGTTTTGACTTGTCTTTAATAAGTCAAAATTCTATTTATAGTATATGGAAAATAGTATCAGTAATTTTAGGTTTTGAAATGAGTATATTAACTGGTGCACATAATGCTTTGGGTGATAAAGGTCCTAGAATAGATTATAAATTAGATGAAAGTGATAAAATATATAAAAGAAGATTTAATATTTATAAATTAATACAAAGTGGTATAAGTTATAAACTAGCGGGAACAAATGAAAATCTTATATGCCTGGGATATATTGAAAGTTTTGCATATTTTGTATCTTCTTGTGTTGATATGGTAAATGATGAAATGAAACTTGATGGAATAAGTCTTTGTGGAGATTTGTTTGCTGATAAACTTATTTCTTCTTTTGTACATAAAAGCATTACAAAAAATTATAAAATATATTATAATAAGGACTTTCCTATACAAATTGATTAAAGAGAGTGAATGAGTAAGTTTAAAATTGAAGTCCAAGGTATTGTTCAAGGTGTAGGATTTCGTCCCTTTGTATATAATCTTGCTATAAAACTCAATTTAACTGGATATGTAAATAATGATGATAAAGGTGTCAATATCTTACTTGAAGGTAAGAAAAATAGTATTGATGCTTTTTTAAATGAGCTTAAAAATAATCCTCCAGTTTTATCAAAGATAGATAATATTTCTATGTTTGAAGATACATCATTAAAAGAGTTTACCGATTTTAAAATAATTCAAAGTGTTAATCAAAATAGTAAGTCTACTTTAGTCTCACCAGATATTGCCATATGTGAAGATTGTATAAAAGATATTACAAATAAAGAAAATAGAAGATACCAATATGAGTTTACAAACTGTACAAATTGTGGACCTAGATATTCTATAATCAGTACTGTACCCTATGATAGAATCAATACTTCTATGAGTGATTTTATTATGTGCCAAGAGTGTAAAGAAGAGTATGAAGACCCCACAAATAGACGCTACCATGCTCAACCAATTTGTTGCCCTAATTGTGGACCCAAATTAAAATTATACGATAATCAAAAAAATGAATTAAGTAGTAATGAAACTCTTAAAAAAATAGCCCAAAAGATAAATTCTGGATTTATAGTTGCTATAAAAGGAATAGGGGGCTTTCATATAATTTGTGATGCAACAAATGAAAATGCAGTTAAAAAACTAAGAGAAAAAAAGAATCGTCCGACAAAACCTTTTGCGGTGATGTTTAAAAATATTGACGAAATTAAAAGCTGTGCAAATATTTCAAAAAAAGAAGAAGAGACAATACTTTGCAAAGAAAAACCAATAGTGATAGTAAATAAAAACTCTAATGACAAAATTAGTGAACAACTAGCTCCAAATATAAATAGACTTGGAGTTTTCCTTCCTTATACTCCTTTGCATATTTTACTTTTTGAATATTTAAATAATCCAATAATTGCCACAAGTGCAAATTTAAAAGATGAACCAATAATAAAAAGTGTTGAAGAGATATTTAATAAACTTGGAAATGTAGTTGATTATGTGTTAGATTTCAATAGAGAGATAATAAATGCCTGTGATGACTCAATTGTTCAAGTTGTAAATGATGAAATACAAATATTAAGACTAGCCAGAGGCTATGCGCCAATATCTTTTAAAAGTAATAGTAAATTTGATAAAAATATTTTAACCCTTGGTGCTAATCAAAAGAGTTCTATCTCTTTAGGGTTTAATAATAATATGATTTCTTCACCATATATTGGAGATATGAATTCTATTGTTTCTATGGAGTATTTTAAAAGAAGTGTAAGTACTTTTGAAAAGTTTTATGATTTTAAAACACAATTAATAGTTTGTGACAAACATCCCTCTTATGAAACAACAAAGTGGGCGATGAATCAGAAAACGCCAGTAAAACAAATCCAACACCACTATGCACATGCTCTAGCCACTATGGCTGAATATGATTTAGATGAAGATGTTTTAGCTTTTGTATTTGATGGAACAGGATATGGAGAAGATGGAAATATTTGGGGTGGAGAAGTTTTTATTGTAAATAGAAGTTCATATAAACGAATAACTCACATAAAGTATTTTAAGCTCTTAGGTGGAGAAAAAGCTGTAAAAGAGCCAAGACGGATTGCATTGTCCTTGTTATTTGATAATTTTAGTTTTGAAGAAGTATTGAGTTTAGATAATGCTTGTGTAAACTCTTTTTCAAAAAATGAGATAGAGTTATTTTATAAAATGTGGCAAAAGAATCTAAATACGCCACTTACAAGCTCTTTTGGAAGAGTTTTTGATGTAATATCATCAATTGCCAATATTTTACAAATACAAACTTATGAGGGAGAAACAGGTCTTCTAATAGAAAAAGAGTATGATGAAAATATCCAAGATGCATACTCTTATGAAATAATTGATAATCAAATTGATTTATCAAAAATGATTCATGAAATATTGAAAGATAAAGATAAAATTCTTATTTGTACAAAATTTATAAATATGATTATAAATATTATATGTGATATATCTTTAGAAAATAAGAACTTTAAAATTGTCTTAGCAGGTGGAGTATTTCAAAATAAAACACTATTAGAACAATTATCTAAAAGATTAGAAAAATTAAAAAGAAAGTTTTATTTTTCTAAAACTATTCCTTTAAATGATCAAGGAATTTCTCTTGGTCAACTATACTTTCAAAACTAATTCTCTTAATATAATCCAATAAATTTTTACTATAAAGTTACTATATAAATATCAAATTAATATAAAATTAATTTATTATATAAAAAATAAAGTATTAATTTAAATATATTGTAATAATATTAATGAAATTATAAGTTGTTTTTTAGTTTTAAATAGTAATTTAGGAGTAGATTATGAGTATTAAAAATAAAATTGTTGGATCTTTTGTTATTTTGATTATTTTGTCCGTGATATCTAGTATTTATGTTTCATCAAATATTAAAAGCATAAAAGCAAATTTTTTAAATCTTTGTTATAAAGAGTTTGCAGGTATTGTCGTCTTATTAGAAGGAGACAGAGACTCTTACCAATCAAATATTTCATTGTTGCAAATTATGAATTTAAATGATAGCACAAAAATTAAAAATAAAATTGATAAGGAAGTAAATGAAAATTTACTTCAAGTGAAAGAAAGATTTGAAAAGTTTAGAAATCTTTTGGGCAATGAGCTAGAAGTTGAAAAATTTAATCAATTTGAAAAGTATTATAATCAAACAAAAATAGATACTGATAATCTAATTCAATTAGTAAACTCAAATAAAATTGAAGATGCAAAGGATTTTTATTTTCAGTCATATCTACCTAATTTTGAAAAAATGAGAACTTTACTTGATGAGTTTTCTACTGAAGTATATAAAGTTATAAAGAAAAATGAGAAACATACTGCTAGTTTAATCTCTTCTTCTCTTATTATTTTTATAAGTATAACAGGTACTATTATATTTACAACAATTTTATTATCATTTTTATTAAGAAGAACTATTGATAAATCAATAAGTAGTTTTGAAGATGGTTTATTAAATTTCTTTAAATTTTTAAATAGGGAAAATAGTGATGCAAATTTGATTAATGAAAATGGAAAAGATGAATTCTCAGAAATGGCAAAAGTAGTAAATAAAAATATTGAATTGACTAAAAAAGGTGTTATAGAAGATAGAAAGTTAATCGATGAGACTATTGCTGTACTTTCAGAATTTGAACAAGGAGATTTATGTCAAAGACTAGATGTAAATGTTTCTAATCCCGCATTAATGCAATTAAAAGATGTATTGAATAAAATGGCTGAGAATCTTGAAAGTAATGTTGATAAGATACTTAATATTATAGAAGAATACTCAGCATATAACTATCTTAATAAAGTTTCAACAAAAGATTTAAAAGAGCATATTCTAAAATTGGCAAATGGAATTAACTCTCTTGGTGATTCTGCAACATATATGCTAATAGAAAATAAAAGTACGGGATTAAGACTAGGGGAGAGTTCAGATATATTACTAAAAAATGTTGATAAATTGAATAAAAGCACAACAACAGCTGCAAGTTCATTAGAAGAGACAGCAGCAGCAATAGAAGAGATTACAAGTAATGTTAGAAATAATACTGAAAATATCGCAAAGATGGCAAGTTTCTCAAACAATGTAACAGATTCAGTAACTGAAGGTGAAAATTTAGCAAATGAGACAACAAAAGCAGTAGAAGAAATAAATGCAGAAGTTACAGCCATAAGTGAAGCAATTACTGTAATTGATCAAATAGCCTTTCAAACAAATATCCTAAGCTTAAATGCAGCAGTAGAAGCAGCAACAGCAGGTGAAGCTGGAAAGGGATTTGCAGTTGTTGCAGGAGAAGTACGAAATCTAGCATCAAGAAGTGCAGAAGCTGCAAAAGAGATAAAAAATTTAGTTGAAAAAGCTACTGTAAAAGCAAACCAAGGAAAAAATATTGCATCAGAAATGATAAGTGGATATAAAAAATTAAATGATAATGTTTCTAAAACAATTAATTTAATTTCTGACATAAAAAGTGCTTCAAATGAACAATTATTAGGAATAGAGCAAATAAATGATGCTGTTTCACAACTTGATAGACAAACGCAAGAGAATGCTATGGTAGCAGCAGAAACAGATCAAGTAGCAATGGTAACTGATGAAATAGCAAAATTAATTATTAGTGATACGGAAACAAAAATGTTCCTTGGAAAAGATAGTGTAAAAGCAAAAGTTATTGACAAAAAATGAAGCAAGTAAGAAACAAATCAAGAGCTAATAAAACAAAATTTTCTATTTTAAAACTATAACTTTAAATGACAAAGATGAGTGGTAGAGCTTTTAAAGACTAGGTAATCCCTAGTCTTTTTTACAACTTTCTTTATCACAAGTTGTATCGATTTTAAGTGGACAATATAATGGACACCATCCAATAAGTGCTGTACCTAATGGAATCAATCCTATTGCACCTAACCAACTATTAGTTAGAACACCAGAAACTATAATTACAATACCAACTATAATTCTTATAGTCTTATCTAATTTACCTATGTTTTTATTCATTTTGGATCCTTTTACATATTGTAATGATACTACAATTTATTGAATTAAGTTAATAATAAAGTATTATTTGTAACTTTCTCTTATTAATTGTAAGTATTAGAAAAAAATAAGAAATAATTTCTAATCTCATTTTAAATAAACTTAACTAAAATTTGTAAGTATATGTTATAAGGTTTATAATGAAAAAGTTACTAATAATATTAATTCTTGTCATAACTTTTTTACATAGTAATGAACTTAAAAAAGTAAAACTACAATTTATGTGGTTAGATCAGTTTGAATTTGCTGGTTTTTATGTAGCAAAAGAGAAAGGATTCTATCAAGATTTAGGAATTGATGTTCAATTTATAAAATATGAGCCTAATATAAATATTGTAGATAAAGTTTTAGACAAAGAAATTGACTTTGGAATGACTTCAAGTTCTCTAATAATAGACAAAGCAAATGGTAAAGATGTTGTTTTAATAGGAACAATTTTTCAGTCTTCACCCTTAATCCTTCTTGCATTGAAAAAATCAAAAATTAACACAATAAAAGATATAAAAAATAAAACACTTATGGTGACAAATGACCAAAAACTATTTGCTACTTTACAATCTATGTTGACTACGAATAATATGTCAATAAATGATTTAAATATTCTTGAACACTCATTTAATGTAGATGATTTAATAAATAAAAAAACAGACTTGATGCTTGCCTATATAACAAATGAACCTTTTATTCTAAAACAAAAAGGTTATGAGAGTAAAATATTTTATCCTAAAGATTATGGATTTGACTTTTATGAGGAGTTGATTTTTACTTCTAAAGAACTTGTAAAAAAAGATCCAAAGTTAGTAGAAAATTTTTTTAGTGCAACTATAAAGGGCTGGGAGTATGCATTTAATAATATTGATGAAGTATCGAAACTTATTTATAAAAACTATAATCCTCAAAATAAAACTTTAGATAGTTTGATATATGAAGCTAATGAAATGAAAAAATTAGTTTTTGATAAAGAGGGTAAAATTGGGGCTGTAAAAGAAGATAAAATTAACCTTATTATCAATACATATAAACTTATGGGATATATTAAAAATGAAATCAATCTTGATGAGTTTATATTCAAAAATAATATGAATAGTTTTTTGACACATGAAGAAAAAACTTATTTAAAAAATAAAAAATTTATTACAATGTGTACTGAACCAGATTGGTTACCATATGAAAAAATAGAAAATGGAAAGCATATAGGAATAGTATCTGAATATATACAAGCAATAGAAAAAATGATAGATACTAAGATAAAATTAATACCTACAGATAATTGGACACAAACACTTCAATATGCAAAAAAGCGAAAATGTGATATTGTTTCTTCTGCAATAAATACTGAAAAAAGACGAGCTTATTTAACTTTTACTAATCCTTTTATTAATTCCTCTTTAGCAATTGTATCTACGATAGATAAACCTTTTATTGATAACATTATGCAAGTGAAAAAAGAAAAAATAGCATTAATTAAAGATTATGCATATTCTAATATGATGAGAAAAAAATACCCCCTTATAGATTTTGTAGAAGTTAAAAATATAAAAGAAGGAATCGAACGGGTAAAAGATGGAGAAGTTTTTGGACTAATTGATACTGTACATACTTTGGCTTACACTATACAAAAAGATTATATTGGACAATTAAAAATTACAGGAAGATTAGATGAACAATCTAACTTAAGTATTGGAGTAAGAAAAGATGAACCAATATTAAGAGATATTTTAAATAAAGCACTTGATAAAATTCCAGAATCAGAAATAAATAGAATGCAGAATAAATGGATATCAATAAATTATCAAAAAGGTTTAGATTATGATTTTATTGTTAAATCATTATTTATAATGTTTGTTATTCTTTTTATCCTTGTATTAATATATAGACAGTTTTTATTAAAAAAACTTAATGACAAGTTAAATAAGAAAGTAAAAGAAGAGATTGAAAAGAATGAAGAGAAGAATAAGATTCTTCTTAAACAATCAAAAATGGCTTCAATGGGAGAGATGCTTGAAAATATTGCACATCAATGGAGACAGCCTTTATCAAATATCTCTGTTTCTGCAAGCGGATTACAACTAAAAAAAGAAGAATTAACTATAACTGATGAAGAGTTAGATGATACTTTAGAGCATATTCTTAAATCAGCTAGGTATTTGTCTAATACTATAGATGACTTTAGAAGTTTTTTTAAGATGGATAAAAAGCTAGAATTAGCACATATTGAAGATATAGTTGATAAGGCTCTATTTTTAGCAAGTTCAAAATATGCAAAAGATAATTTTTCTATTATAAAAAATATAGATAATATAGAGTTCAAAACTAGTGAAAACGATCTTATACAAGTATTTTTGAATATTATTACAAATGCAAAAGATGCATTGAATGAAAATGTTAAAGATGAAGATAAATATATATTTATAGATGCTTTTAAAGAAAAAGATAATTTAATTATTGAAATTAAAGATAATGCTGGGGGAGTAAGAGAAGAGATTATTAATAAAATATTTGATGCTTACTTTACTACAAAAAAAGAGTTTCATGGAACAGGAATAGGATTAAATATGAGTAAACTTTTAGTTGAGTTACACTTAAAAGGTTCTATTGAGGCAATAAATTGTACATATAATTACGAAAATAAAACTTACAAAGGTGTCATATTTAAGTTGGTCTTACCCATTGATTTAGATTAACTTTTTTATTTTTTTCTCTATAATAAATGAACCAAATGGAATAATTGAGTATATAAATAATTTAGTACTAAATCTATTTTCCCAACTATATTTTTTAAGAGATTCAAATAAAAATATCATAAAAAGTATAAATAAAATACCATGAGTCATACCTATGATTTTTACAGGGTATGGATTTTCAGCAATATATTTAATGGGCATTGCTATAAATAAAAGAGTTAAGTACGATAGGCCTTCTATATATGAAATAATTCTAAATCTATGTAAAGCTGTTTTAAACATATAATTCCTTTTTATTGCCGTAATATTAACCACTTTGTTTTAACAAAATATTAATTATATTTATTATAATCTACAATTAAATAAATTAGGATTTTTAATGGATGATAGATTACATGAGATAATTGCTCAATGTGCCATAATACATGAGACAAACATAAATGAAAATATAATAGATGACTTAGAAAAAATAGAAGAGAATTTAAGTGAAGGTGATAGTGATGTAAAAGATCACTACTTATCTCTTCTTATGCAATACTATTTCCAAAATAACAAAGTTGAACAGCTAAAACAGTTACTTTTAGAAGGTTATAAGTTTGATATGAGGTTTCTAGATATAGTCGAAGCTTTTTGCCACCTAAAAGATGATGAAGATAATGTAATAGAATTTTTTGAAGATAATGTTGTAATGTTAAAAGATAGTATTACAGATAATGATTTAAAAAAGATGTATGAATATTATCAATCAAACTTAGAGTATAAAAATTTTATAGATGAATCTTTAAATCTTATTAAAAAAAATAGATATGTTTGTGCTCAAGCATATAAGAGTAAAGAAGAGTTTGCAAAGTTCTTTTTAAATGAAGACTTACTTGAATCACTTAAAAGAGATATGCCCTTTATCTTGAAGTAAGAGTTTAATCTTTGAAATATAAATCTTTTAAAATGTTTATTTGTTTATTTTGTAAGTAGTTAAATTTGAACTCACACTCTTTTAAGTAATAAAAGAAATTTCTTTCATCAACTCCTTTGTATTTTTTCAAGTTTTCTTCGAGATATTTCCAAAAGATACTTAAAGGAGTTTTATAAGAGTTTATAGAGTAGAGTTTATGCCATTTTAAATAATACTCATAATCTTTTGTACTACTCTCAATACTATGTTTAGGTAGCTTTGGCATAAGAAGGGTATATATTTTTTTACTTGAATAAAAACCAATAATATTAATAGCATCAAAAAGTGAGCGATTTTTTTTATTATGTTCTCTTGTTGTAAAGTAATAATACTCTTGATAAGAGCTATTATCTTTTATACTATTATTATACTCTTCATCCAAAAAGTTTGCTATAAGTCTTCTAAAAAGCATATATCTATTTTGAACAGTTCTATAGTTTAGCTCTAATATTTGTGCTGTTTTATTTGCATTTATGTTATTGCAAAAATAGTTTATTATAGTTATATCTGTTTCTAATTTTTTTAATGAGAATTTTCTTTTGCAAGATTTACATTTTTTATAGTTATCTTGTAAGTTATAGAGTAAGTGATGATTACAAAAAGGGCAATTAGTTAAATTCATAAAAAATTATAGCTAAAATAGAATTTATATAAATTGATAAGTAAAAAAGCATATAATCAATAAAATTAAATTATGGAGAGATTTATGAATAATACTGCAAAAATATTATGGGCAAGTGATAATAAAGAGACAGCATTAAGTATGGTATGTTTATATGCACATAATGCAAAACTAAAAGGTTGGATTGAAAATGTTCAGGTTTTAGTTTGGGGAGCTTCTCAAAAACTTATAAGTGAAGATAAAGAAGTACAAGAGAAAGTAAAAGCAATGATAGCTGATGGTGTAGAAGTAATTGCTTGTCAAAAATGTTCTGAAGATTTGGGTGTAAAAGATGAATTACAAGCTTGTAATATGCAAGTTTATTACACAGGTGAATTATTAAGCTCTTGGATTAAAAGTGGAGAGAGTATTATCTCTGTATAACTTTTTTTATAATTACTACTAATAGAATAATTACAAATAGTGAAGCACCTATTATAGAGAAGAACTTTTGTATTTCAAAAATAGCAACTAATGGGTGAAAAACTATAGGTGAAAGAAACTGTCCTAAAAAAATAGATGAAGTGAAGTATCCTGAACTTTTGACTCTTTTTTTAGGATTTGTTTTACTTAACATCCATGCAACTGCATTTGTCATCATAAATCCACCAGAAAAACCCAATATTGGTGCTGATATAAAAAAGAAATGAACATTTGTTATTATTCCTACTAAACTTAAGCCAAAAGCAATAAGTGTTAACCCTATGATATAAATAGTGGAGTATGAATATATCTTTTTTAATTTTGAAAAGACAATAGCCCCTAAAGCATTAAAAAAGAATGCAGTAGCAATTATAGTCCCAGCATAAGAACCACTTACTTTAAATTTTTCTATAAGTAAAAAAGGAAATTGAGTTGGTAAAATAAAAAATAAAAGCATATAAAAAAAAGCAAGAAAATATACAAATAAAATATTTTTACTTATGTTTACAGTCTCATCTTCTTGCATATCTTCTATTTTTATCTCTTTTATATTTTTTAGAACAAAAGGTATTAGAAGTATTCCAATAAAATAAATGCCAAAAGGAAATCTCCAATTCATATCAGATAACATTCCTCCCCCGACGACAAAAAAGACTCCACCTAAAGCCATAAATGCACTTTGATAAGCCATGAATTGATGTCTTTCTTCTTCTTTAAAATAATCTCCAACAAGAGATGTTGAAACAATCATCAAAGTAGCAACACATAATCCAAACAATGCCCGTGATGCTAAAAGTGTCTCTATGCTATCAAGATATAATCCAGCTGTTCCAAAAAATGAAAAGAAAAATAGTGCTATAAGAACTGATTTCTTTTTTCCAAATCTAAAAATAATATGTCCTAAAACGGGAGCTAGTAATGCAATAGCAAGGGAAGGTAGAGTAAGCATCAATCTTGAATAAAATTCTATATTAGCTGTATGTTTAAAATACTCTTTTAAGTGTGGCAAAGATGTAACTATGGCTACATTTGACATGACAGTTGTCATTGCCAATAAAAGAAGAGAAAGGAGGGTAAATTTGTTTATATTTTTCATTTGTGGCAGTGTATCATCATTTAAATTAAAAATTTAATTGTTTATGGAGTAAAAATTGCATAATATTATAATATAAGAGTATGATGCTCGTATAAATAAATAAAAGGTGAATATAATGAAAATAGCAATTCCCGTAAAAGACGATAAATTAAGTTTCTTTAGCAACGCAGGGCATACTCCAAAGTTTGCAATATATGATTTAAGTGGAACAGGAATGTTCCGTTCTTTTAACCTAAACTCTGTAATAAATAATCCAAGAAGTGACTTAGACCATGATCATCCAGAAGAAGAACATGCTTGTGATCATGCACATGATGATGAAGAGCATATAGCACAACATGCCAAAATGGGTGTAGCACTTAACGGTTGTGATTATGTTGTAGTTAAAAAAGCTTGTAAAAATACAGCTAAATCTTTTACTTCACAAGGTATAAAGATAGTTAAGTACAATGGTGAATCACTAGATGTAAATGATATATTAAAAGAGACATCTGCGAACTTTGCGTAATAAATGCTTTTTTAGTTCTAAAAGTACATAAGAAAGTAAAATTTTAGTTTGGTTTTATATTACTTGCATTACACTACAGTAAATGAACAAGTATTCATAAACTAAACTAAAAGGCAAAACATGTGTAAAGATTGCGGTTGTAGTATAACAGACCATCATCATCACGACCATGAGCATAGCCATTCTCATGATAGTCACTCTCATCAAGCGGCACACGAAACACTTCATCATAATCCACAGTTAAATGATTCAAAAACAATCTCAGTAATCAAAAAAATTCTTGATAAAAATGATCATGAAGCAGCTCACAATAGAGCTCACTTTGAAGAAAACAAAGTATTAGGTATAAACCTTATGTCAAGTCCAGGAAGTGGTAAAACAACACTATTGGAAAAATTTGCTGATATGGTTGATTTTAAATTTGCAGTTGTAGAAGGCGATTTAGAAACATCAAGGGATGCAGATAGACTAACAGCTAAAGGTATAAAAGCAGTTCAAATACAAACAGGAAGTGCTTGTCACTTAGATGCTTTTATGGTACACAAAGGATTACATGATATTCCATTAGATGATATAGATGTTTGTTTTGTGGAAAATGTAGGAAACCTTGTATGTCCAGCATCATATGATGTGGGAACTCATTTAAATATAGTATTAGTATCAGTTCCAGAAGGTGAAGACAAAATAGAAAAATATCCTGTGATGTTTAGATGTGCTGATTTAATACTTATCACTAAAACAGATTTATTACCATACTTTGAATATGATATTCAAAAAGAAAAAGAGTATGCAAGAAAACTAAATCCAAGTGTTGATATATTAGAAGTATCAACTAAAGATGAAGAGAGTATTAAAAAAGTAATAGAGTGGATAAATTTTAAGAGAAGTATGAGAAAATAAAATGTGCCTATCAATACCATCAAAAATAAAAAGTATAAACAAAGAGACTAATACTTGTGTAGTAGATACTATGGGAGTAGAGCGAAGTGCAAGTTTGGATCTTATAGACCAAGAAGTATTCCTTGGAGATTATGTACTTATTCATATAGGTTTTGCTATGAATAAAATAGATGAAGAAGATGCTTTAGCATCACTTGAAGTTTATAAAGAGATAATAGAAAAAATGGAAGAACAAGATAGACTGCGAGAAATTGAAAACGCAGAAAATTGTCCTTCTAGGTAAAGTGTATGAGTGAACTAAAATTAAAAGATTTATATGATGGATTTAGAGATCCTAAAACTATAAAAGCACTTAAAAAGCTAATAGACAAAGAGGCACAAAAACTAAATAGAGATATAAACATTATGGAAGTATGTGGTGGTCATACCCATACTATTATGAAGTATGGACTTCCTCAACTTCTTCCTTCAAATATAAACTTTGTACATGGTCCGGGTTGTCCTGTATGTGTTATGCCAAAAGAGAGAATAGATCATGCTTATATATTAAGTTTACAAGAAGATGTAATACTTGTAACACTAGGTGATATGATAAAGGTACCAGGAAGTCGTGGAAGCTTACAAGATGCTAGAAGTAAAGGTGCAGATGTAAGATTTGTATATTCACCTTTAGATACTATAAAAATAGCAAATGAAAATCCAAATAAAAAGATTATCTTTTTTGCAATAGGCTTTGAAACAACTACTCCAATGACAGCAGCACTATTGGAGCATGTAACTAAGAGTGAAGTAAAGAATATATTATTTCATATAAACCATATAACAGTACCAGAACCTATGAGGGCATTACTTGATAGTAGTGATTGTAAAATAGATGCATTTATAGGACCTTCACATGTAAGTGTAATAACTGGCTCTAAGATATATGAAGAGTTTGTAGTGGATTATAAAAAGCCAGTAGTAGTAAGTGGCTTTGAACCAGTAGATGTAATGCAATCAATTCTATCTATTATAAAACAGTTCAACGAAAACAGATGTGACTTAGAACTACAATACTCAAGAGCAGTAACATATGATGGAAACTTAAGAGCTCAAGAGTTAAATAATAAGTTCTTTACAAAAGCAGAACAGTTTAGATGGAGAGGTTTAGGGGATATCAAAGATTCATCATATAAGTTAAGAGATGAGTATGCTTCAATTGATGCAGAGATAATATATAAAGATATCTTACCAAATGAAAAGATAGATGACCATAAGCTTTGTATCTGTGGAAGTATTATGAGAGGTGTAGCTAAACCAAATGATTGTAAAGTATTTGGAACAGCATGTAAACCTAGTAGCCCATTAGGGTCTTGTATGGTGAGCTCAGAAGGTGCATGTTCCGCATATTATAAATATGGAAATCTACTATAGGGATATTAGGATTCATCTTTTGTTCAATTTCATCGTTGAAGCTAAAAATTTAGATACTCACTTACTACTGTAAGCTCCTACCTAAATTTTTATCTCCGCCTTGAACTAGAACAAAATCTAAAACCTACTATCCCTATAGTTTGTAAGTATAATTAATAAGAAGAAAAACTATTAGGATAAAAGATGACTAAAACAATAACACTAGCACATGGTAATGGTGGGCAAGAGAATAATGAGCTTATTACTGAAGTTTTTTATAAGGCTTTTAAAAATGATATTCTAAGTAAGAGTGAAGATGCTGCTGTTATTCAAGATGGTACTTTGGCTTTTTCTACTGATAGTTTTACGGTTAGTCCTATAGAGTTTCCAGGGGCTGATATTGGTAAACTTGCTATTTGTGGTACTTGTAATGATTTAGCCATGATGGGTGCAAGACCTAAGTATCTTACTTGCTCTGTTATTCTTGAAGAGGGTTTTGATGTTGATACTTTGAATAGAATAGTAAGTAGTATGCAAAAAGAGCTTGAGGTAAATGGTGCTATTGTTGTAAGTGGAGATACTAAAGTTGTGCCAAGAGGAAGTGTTGATAAGATATTTATAAATACTACTGGTATTGGACAGATAGAACAAAAAGGTATCTCTTCTAATAGTATTCAAGAAGAAGATGTAATTATCGTATCAAATTCTATTGGAAAGCATGGGGCGACTATTTTTGCAGCTAGGGAAGGAATTGATTTTTCTACAAGTTTAAAATCTGATTGTGCTTCTCTTTGGCCAGTTGTTAAGAAGCTGATTGATTCTGGTATTAAAATTAGAGCTTTAAGAGATGCTACTAGAGGTGGAGTAAGTGCTGTATTAAATGAATGGGCAAAACAATCTGATGTTTGTATAGAAATAGAAGAAGAAAAAATACCTGTATGCGATGAGGTGAGTGGTATTTGTGAACTATTAGGCTTCGAAGCTTTAAGTTTAGCAAATGAGGGTACTTTTGTAATGGCTATTTCAAAAGATCAAGTTGATAGTGCTTTAGAAGTTTTAAAATCGCATGAGACTTCAAGAGAAGCAGCTATTATTGGAAAAGTTACTTCTAAACATAATAAAAAAGTGGTTTTAAATACTGCTTGGGGAACACAAAGGTTTATTGATTTGCCAACAGGTGAATTACTTCCAAGAATCTGTTAAGTACAATTCGTTGTACTCTTTAAGGTTTGCTTCTTTAAAGGGAATTTATTTCCCTTGTTAAAAGAAGTTGAAAAATATATAGGTTCCCTTTTTTAATGGGACATTTAAAAAGGAATAAAAATTGCATGAATATTCAATTGTTCAATCACTTTTAGAAAGTTGTGAAGAACACGCAAAAGCTAATAATGCTACAAAAGTTACCAAAGTGGTAGTAAAAATAGGTATTCTAAGTGGAGTTGAACCTGATTTACTCCAAACTGCATTTGATACATTTAAAGAAAAAACCATATGTGATGAGTGTGAATTTATTGTAAATAAGCAAAAAATAGTCATAGAATGTCAAGATTGTGAAGAAGAATCAACTTTAAAGAAGAATGAATTTACTTGTCCAAAATGTAATTCTTCTAATATAAGAGTTGTAGATGGAGAAGATATGTATTTGATGTCTTTGGAAATGAGTTAACTTAAAGTAAAAAATTAATTTTTTACAAGGGATAAAAGTTAAAAGTTAAAATAATAATATAAATAAACTAACCTTAGGCTAAGGCATATTAATGAAAAAGGTAACATTAAAAGAGATAATTTATAAAAACTATCTTAAGACAACTTTATCATCTATATTTTTTATTGAGTTAGTTTTGTTAATTTTATATTTTTATGCTAATAATAATATTTTAGAAAAAAGTAAAAACTTAGTTCTAAAAGATGTTAAACAAAGTGTTAACGAAAGAGTTATGTTTATTAAGAATGATATTAATAACTCTTTTAAAAATATAGAGACTAATCTAAAATACTTACAAAATGAACAACAAAACTTTTTTAAAGAAATTAATAATATAAAAAATAATGATAATGTAAAGTTTGAAGATACTTCAAGTGGTGGTTATTATAAAAGTATTGATAATGGAGGTTCATCTGTTTGGGTTAAAAAAACAGCAGAGCTTACTGATAAGTTAAAAATCGAACTAAATAAAACTGAATTATTAGATAATAATTTAAAAACAAGTGTTGTAAATAATGAACTAGTAGTAGCTGCATATTATAATTCAAGATATAATTATTCAAGATATTACCCTTTTATAAAAGATGTATATAATGTTATTTCAGATGATACAAAAGTAGAAGATTACACTTTTTATTATAATGCAGATTTAAAACATAATCCACAAAAAAAAGTTGTTTGGACAGATGTATATTTAGATCCAGCGGGATTAGGTTGGATGATAAGTGCACTTGTTCCTATTTACAAAGGAGATATATTAGAAGGAGTAACTGGACTTGATGTAATCATTAATAAAATTATTGAGAACTTCCTTAATTTTAAAATTCCTTATAATGGTTCAACTTTTCTGATTGACAAAGATTTAAATATTATTGCAATGGATGAGAAAATAAAAGATGAATTTAAGATTGAAAACTTCCATGAGTATAAATATTCTAAAAATGAAAAGATATCACATACAATTTTTAGAAAAGAAAAAGAGTCTTTATTTTTTAAAAATAAAGACTTGTGTAATATTTTAGAAGATATTATTTCCAATAAAAATTACAAATATGAATTTAAAAAAGGCGATGATAAATATTTTATTTTTCCAAATAAAGTTGATAAACTACCTTGGTATACAATTACATTAGTTAAAGAATCTAATGTATTAATAGGTGTAGAAAACATAAAAGAAGAATATATTCATTTAGGAATTACAATTATTGTGTTTATTCTCGTTTTTTATTTTTTATTTTTTATTTATTTGTATAAAAAAGCAAATGATTTTGTTTTATTAGTAAATTCTCCAATATTAAAAATAATTAATATGACAAAAATTCTTGGAAGTAAAAAAACTGAAATATCTTTAGAAAATTGTGGAATTGTTGAGATTGATAAATTAAGTGAAAATTTTAATAATCTTGCAAAAGAGTTAGATATAAGAACGAAAGAGTTAATTGATGCAGAAGCTAGTCGTGCTTTTCATGAAAAACTATCAAATACAGATGCTTTGACAAAAGTTTATAATAGAAGATTTTTAGAAGATTTTTCAAAAAAATATTTTGAAATAATTAAAAGGGAAAAAAGTACTTTATCTATATTAATTGTTGATATTGATGATTTTAAAAGTATAAATGATAATTATGGACATGAAGCAGGGGATCAAGTATTATTAGGATTAGTAAAACTTATGCAAAATAAAATTAGAGATAATGATTTTATTGTAAGACTTGGTGGCGATGAGTTTTTAGTTCTTTTACCAAATTCTGATATTGTAGGAGCAAAAATAGTAGCAGAAAAATTAATTAAATCTATATGTGAATCTAAAAATGAGTATAAACGATTTACAGTAAGTATTGGTAGTGCTGAATATAATTTTGAAGATAAAGATATTAATTGTCTAATACGAAGAGCTGATGAAGAATTATACAAAGCAAAAAAATCCGGTAAAAATCAATTATCTTAATATTTTAATTTTGTATATTTATATCTTTAAACTATAATATAGTATAGTTATCAATTAAAAAATGGGAGAGTAATATGAATATATCAAAAAAAATTTTAGGTCTTAGTGTTGCTACACTTTTATCTTGTAGCTCACTTCTAAGTGCTAAAGAGATTAAAGTTGGTGCTGTTATGCCTATGTCTGGACCTCTTGCAGCTTATGGACAAGTTACAAATTTAGGTGTTGAATTAGCACATAAATTACAACCTAAATTAAAGAATGGTGATACTATTAAAATAGTATTATTGGATAATAAAGGTGACAAAGTAGAAACTGCAAATGCTACGACAAGATTAATTTCATCTGATAAAGTAGTTGCTATTTTAGGTGCTTTAACTTCTACTAATACTGCACAAACAATTGCAATTGCTGATAAGAAAGAAGTACCAGTTATTGCAGCAGTTGCTACAAATGATAAATTAACTGCAAAAAGAGAATTTGCAAATAGAGTTTGTTTTACTGACTCTTTTCAAGGTGAAGTTGTTGCAAACTATGCAATAGCTCAAGGGTATAAAACTGCTGTTGTAGTTGTAGACCAAGCACAGGTTTACTCTTTAGGTCTTTCAAAAGCTTTCCAAAATGCATTTAAAGCCAAAGGTGGGAAAATTGTTAAAAAAATCAAAATCACTTCAGGTGATAAAGATTTTAAAGCTGTAGTTTCTCAAATCAAACAAATAAACCCAGACTTTATGTTCTTACCTTTATATCATCCAGAAGCTTCTATGATTGCTAGACAATCTAAACAATTAGGATTAGATAAACCAATGTTTAGTGGTGATGGTGTTGCAAATCAAACATTTATTGACTTAGGTGGAAATGCTGTTGAAGGTTATATGTTTACAGATTTCTTCGATTATGCTAATCCTCCATCAAAAACTTCAGCAGATTTCGTAGCTTTTCATACAAAAGAGACTGGGGATAAAGAGATGAATTCATTTACTGCCTTAGGTGCAGATACATACAATATTTTAATTGATGCAATGAATAGATGTGAAGACCCTACAAATTCTATTTGTATTAATAAAGAGATTAAAAAAACAACTAACTTTGATGGGGTATCTGGAAACATTACAATTGACAAAGATGGTAATGCAACAAGATCTGCAGTTATCAAAGAGATTAAAAATGGAAAAGCTGTATTTAAAGCAACTGTAAATCCATAATTAAAACAAAAAACAAAATTAAAAAAGTTTAGTCTTATGACTAAACTTTTTTTGTAATAGTAAAATTAATTTGTGTTATTTTTATTATTATAAAAAAAGTACTAATATGAATTGGGAGATTTAATGGATATATTAACGTTTATGCAGCAGATGGTAAACGGTTTTAGTTTGGGTAGTATGTATGCCCTTATTGCGATTGGTTATACGATGGTTTATGGTGTGCTAAGATTGATAAACTTTGCACATGGTGATATTATGATGGTTGGAGCTTTTTTAGCTTATACTTTTATGGCAGTATTTGATTTGCCTTTTCCTCTCACCGTGTTATTAGCAGTTACTCTATCAGCAGCACTTGGAATGTTAATGGACAAAATTGCTTATAAGCCCTTAAGAGAAGCTCCAAAAATATCTTTACTTATTACAGCTATTGGAATATCTTTCTTTTTAGAAAATGCTTTCACTGTATTTGTAGGTGGAGTTCCACGAGCTTTTCCGGTTCCATCTTATATGGAACAAATATTTACAGTAGCTAATGTTACATTTTCTGTTTCATCAGTTACCGTTCCTCTTGTAACCTTAATATTACTTTTAGGAATTTTATTTGTTTTATATAAAACAAAATATGGTATGGCAATCAGAGCTTTATCTTTTGATATTAAAACAGTAAATTTGATGGGGATTGATGCAAATATG
This sequence comes from Arcobacter iocasae, assembly GCF_042214795.1. Taxonomy (GTDB): domain Bacteria; phylum Campylobacterota; class Campylobacteria; order Campylobacterales; family Arcobacteraceae; genus Arcobacter; species Arcobacter iocasae. The sequence goes on from NZ_CP090177.1 coordinate 2,635,041, forward strand.
ATTATATCATTAGTATTTGCTCTTGGTTCTGCATTAGCTGCTGTAGGTGGGATATTTTGGGCTGTAAATTATCCTTCTGTTGAACCTATGATGGGAGTTTTAGTTGGATTAAAAGCCTTTGCAGCTGCCGTTGTAGGTGGTATTGGTTCTGTTACTGGTGCTGTCTTAGGTGGTTTTATTATTGGATTTACAGAAGTTGTTGTAATCGCATTTTTCCCTGAAATGGGTGGATATAAAGATGCTTTTGCTTTTGTATTTTTAATATTAGTATTATTATTTAAACCTACTGGTATTATGGGTGAAGATTTAGAAAAGAGTAGGTTTTAATTATGACAAATGATTCAATTTTTACAAAACAAAGAATAATTAATCTAGGTATTATTATTACTGCTATTTGGTTTACTTGGTTTGCTCAACAAGTTTTTGATGAATATACAGTAAGAATTATAAATAATGTTGCGATTTTTATTATTTTAGCAGTTTCTTATAACTTAATAAATGGTGTTACGGGACAGTTTTCATTAGAACCAAATGGTTTTGTTGCAATTGGTGCTTATGTTACCGCTATATTATTAGTCGATAGTGAAGGTATGTTATATCAATATGATATTTCAGATCCTTATCCATGGATTTTAGCATTACAAACTAATTTTTTCTGGGCTTTAATTTTGTCAGGTATTATTTCGGCACTTTTAGCACTTTCTTTATCTTTCCCAGTATTTAGAGTAAGAGGTGATTATTTAGCAATTGTTACTCTAGGATTTGGTTTTATAATTAGAATTTTGGCTATTAATTCACCAGAGATTACAAATGGTTCTTTAGGGATAAATGATATTCCTCAATTTTCAAATTTATATTGGACAGGTGGAACTGCTATATTTGCAGTAATGGCTATTTTAAATATAATTTATTCAAAATATGGTCGAGCTATGAAAGCGGTTCGAGATGATGAAGATGCTGCAAGTGCAATGGGTATTAATACTTTTAAAATAAAAACATTGGCTTTTACAACATCAGCATTTTTTGAAGGTGTAGGTGGTGGATTATTAGCTGCGCTTTTAACATCAATCAGTCCAGATTTATTTACTTTCTTCTTTACTTTCCAATTATTAATTATTATTGTAATAGGTGGACTTGGAAGTACTACAGGAGCAATCATTGGTACAGTTATGGTTATGGCTGGATTAGAATGGATGAGATTCTTAGATGAACCAATTAATTTTATGGGAATTCATACAGATGGATTACCAGGAATGAGAATGGTTGTATTCGCCTTGATTTTGATAATAGTAATGCTTTTTGCAAGAGAAGGTTTAATGGGAAAAAGAGAGTTAAAAGATTTATTTAAAAAGAAAAAGGCAAACAAATGATTTTAGAAGTTTGCAATGTAACTAAAAACTTTGGTGGAGTAACTGCTATAAAAGACACTTCATTTCAAGTAAAAGCAAAAGAGATATATGGACTTATTGGTCCCAATGGTGCTGGTAAAACTACTATGTTTAATATTATCACTGGAAACTATGAACCAACGCATGGTGATATAAAGTTTCATGGTCAAAAAATCAATGGAATAAAACCATATAAAATAGTTCATAGAGGAATAGCAAGAACTTTTCAAAATATCAGACTTTTTAATTCAATGACAGTTTTAGATAATGTTCTTATTGGTTTTGATTATCAAGCTTCATATTCATATTTTGAAACAATTTTTAGATTGCCAAGATTTTTCAAAGAAGAAAAAAGAGTAAGACAAAGAGCTTTTGAAATTATGGAAGTGTTAGGAATCGCCCAGTATGCTGATGAATTAGCAACTTCACTTTCATATGGTAGTCAGCGAAAAGTTGAGATTGCAAGAGCTTTAGCTGCAAACCCTCAATTGCTTCTTTTAGATGAACCAGCAGCAGGAATGAACCCACAAGAAACACATGAATTGGCAAAACTATTTTTTAAAATAAGAGATCAATTTGATATAACTATTTTATTAATAGAACATGATATGAAATTTGTCAATCATTTATGTGATAGGGTTATGGTATTAGATTATGGAAAAACTATATTTGAAGGTAAAATAGAAGATGCCATCAAAGACGAAGAAGTAATTAAGGCTTATTTAGGAGATTTTAAACATGCTTAAAGTAAAAAATTTAGAAGTCTTTTATGGTCTTATAAAAGGTGTAAAAGGCATTGATTTTGAAGTTCAAGAGGGAAAGATTGTCTCTTTAATTGGCTCAAATGGTGCTGGTAAAACTTCAACTTTACAATCAATTGTTAATGATGTAAAAAAAACTGGAAGTATTTTTTTTAATGATTTAGACATTTCAAAACTGCCAACACATAAAATAATTCAAAAGGGTATCTCTTTAGTTCCTGAAGGGCGAAGGGTATTCCAAAATCTTACTATTGAAGAGAATATGAGAATGGGGTCTTTTAATCAAAGTGAAGAATTTTATGAAGAACATCAAGAAAAGATGTTTAACTTATTTCCAAGATTAATTGATAAAAAAGGTCAATTAGGTGGAACTATGAGTGGAGGAGAACAACAAATGCTGGCAATTGCTAGAGCTTTGATGAGTTCACCAAAACTTCTTATGCTAGATGAACCATCACTAGGTCTTGCACCAAAGATTATTGGGGAACTTTTTGAGACGATTATTAAGCTAAAAGAAGAGGGAATTACAATATTACTTATAGAGCAAAATGCATATGCAGCCTTAGAAATTTCTGATTATAGTTATGTTCTAGAAAATGGGCAAGTTGCTTTAGAAGGTACGGGAAGTGAACTTCTAAAATCAAATGATATAAAAGCAAAATATTTAGGTGCTTAAAATATCTTTACGGTTTACCATTGATTAATAGTTAAATAGTAAAGTACATTATATAAAAAAATCAGGGAAAATAATATATGTTATTAATGAAATTAGAAACTAAAGAAAAATTTGCTTTTTTACAGTTGGCTCAACACCTAGCAAGAGTTGATGGGGAATATGGAAATCGAGAACAAGATGTTATAGATGAATATTGTGTTGAAATGGGAATTGATAAACCAAGATTTTTCAATGAGGCAGATTTTAATTTAGATGAAATACTTTGTTCTTTTAAATCAAAAAAGAGTAGAAAAATTGTTATTTTGGAACTTATGATTTTAGTTCATATTGATGATAAATTTGATAAAAAAGAGCATGAATTGACTAAAAAGATAGTTGATTCTTTTAAAATCAATGATAAAGATTTAAAATATTTTTCTTTTTGGGGAAAAGCTGTTTCTTCTTTATATGAACAAGGTAAACTTTTTATCGAAGATTAATATGCTATTTTTGTATAGATCTGAAATAGGTGACTATTTGGATCTATGAAAAATACTTCTTTTTTAGAAGAACTTTGTCTTACTTTCTTGTTATTTAATTCATTTATATTATCACCAAATAATAACTTCTCTTTTTTAAAATTTATAATTAACTGATTAAAAGATATTTCATCTACTTCAAAGACATAGTGGTTGTTTGTATACTCTTGTGTCTCTTCTAATTCAAACTTTAATTTTTCATTTACACTTACAATAATATTTTTATTTTCAGCCTTAACAGACTTAAAATCAAAGATTCTTTTATAGAAGTTTTTAGCAATTACAGAATCGATACAAGGAACAATAAAATGTACAAGATTAATATTCATGACTTAAACCTTAGTTATTTCTTTACTATTATACATCATCTGTATAAAATTTATTGTAATAGTTATAAAATTTAGATAAAATCACGCATGGAAATAACTGAAAAACTTAATACACAAATAGATAAACTATTAGAAGATTATGAATTATTAAAATCTAAAAATCAATATCTTACAATAGAACTTGAAAAATTAAAAAATAAAAATGATGAATTAATTAGAAATAATCAAGATATGCTTTTAAAAATTGATAGTACTTTAACTTTAACAAAGGCAAAGAATGGAGAATAAAAAACTTACATTTCACATTGATAATATGGCATATAGTATTAATGTAGACCCAAAACTTGAGATGGAATTAACAAAGTTTCTATCTCCTGATAGATCACATACTACAAAAGAACTTTTATATGCTTACCTTTGTAAAGCCCAAGAACATTATACTTTTAAAGAAGAAGTAGAAAAAATTTCAAACAAACTTCCAAAACTTTCATGAAAAAAGCTTTTTCACTATTAGAAATAATAGTTGTTGTTCTAATAGTTGGATTACTAGGAGCATTCGCAATTAATAAGTTTTTTTATTCAATTGATAAATCAAATAATTTTAAAATAAAATCAGATGTTGCACTTATAAATAATGCAATAAATAAAACTTATTCAAATCAAGTTTTATTAGGAAATTCAACTTTTACTTTAGATAGATTAGATGATGCTTCAATAAACATAGCAGGTGAATCATTATTTGTAGGTTACAATGAATACATTTTATTAGATGTAGTTATTTTATCAAGTTCAGAAGATAAAAAAGAGATTGGAAAATGGATAAAAACTTCACAAACAACTTATAAAGCTTATCTTTCAAAAGATAAAGTTATAACTTTTGAGTTTGATAATAATAAGGGCACTTTTGCTTGTAAAAAAAGTGATGAAGTTTGTAAAGAGTTTATGTTATGAGTTTTTATTATGAATTAGCACTGTTAAAATCACCTTTAGATAATTTGACTTATTGTAGTGATGAAAAAATAGGAATTGGAACATTAGTAGAAGTCTCTTTACAAAGAAGAAAGGTCTTATCAAAAGCTGTAGTTGTAAAAGAGGTTGAAAAACCAACTTTCAAATGTACTACAATTCAAACAATTACAAATTTTTTTTATTCAATTGATATGATTAAAATAGCTACTTTTACCTCTATGTATTATGTATCTTCTCTTGGTGAAGCTTTATCTTTATTTATTCCTTTTGATAAAAGTGTAATTAAAAATAAAGATGAATATAAAGTTGAATCAAATATTCTTTTATCAAAAGAGCAAGAAGAAGCATACAGTTTTTGTTTGGAACACAAACAAGCTTTGCTTTTTGCAAATACAGGTGCTGGTAAAACAGAAATATATATTAAAACTATAGAAAAATATTTAAATGAAAATAAACAAGCTATTCTTCTTATGCCTGAAATCTCTTTGACTCCACAGATGCAAAATAGATTGGAAAAGGTTTTCAAAGAAAAAGTTGCTATTTGGCACTCTAAAATTACTAAAAAAAGAAAAGAAGAGATAATAAATAAGGTTTTAAAAGGTGAGATAAAACTATTAGCAGGTGCTAGGTCAGCTCTGTTTTTACCACTTGATAACTTAGGCTTGATAATTGTTGATGAAGAGCATGATGAATCATATAAAAGTGATAGTAAACCAAGATATAATACAAAAGATTTATCTTTGTATATATCAAAAACTTTAGATATTCAAGCTATACTTGGAAGTGCAACACCATCTTTGAATACTTATCATAAAATTCCTTTTTATAGATTGTCTAAAACATATTTTGATACTAAAAAAAGTATAAACTATGATGATAGCACTTCAAATTTAAGTCCAAAGATTGTAAATAGAATAAAAAGTATAATTGAACAAAAACACCAAGTAATTATTTTCCTTCCTACAAGAGCCAACTATAAGTACCAAGTTTGTACAACTTGTGGAAGTTCTGTTGAGTGTCCTTTTTGTTCTGTTTCAATGAGTTTACATAAAAACTCACTGGCACTTAAATGCCACTATTGTGGATATACCCAACAAATACCTAAAAGTTGCCCCTCTTGTAAAACAGGAGTTCTTCATAACTTAAGAGTAGGAACTGCTCAAATTGAAGAGGAATTAAATTTTATATTTCCAGATAAAACAATAAAAAGATTTGATAGGGATGAAGTAAAAACAGATACACAATTGAGAAAAGTATTAGAAGAGTTTAATAATAATAAAATAGATATTTTAGTTGGTACTCAAATGCTTTCTAAAGGACATGACTATCATAATGTAAAACTAGCAGTCGTACTTGGAATTGATTCAATATTAAAAATGAACTCATATAAAGCAAGGGAGAGAGCACTTTCTCTTTTGATTCAAATTTCTGGAAGAAGTGGAAGAAAAGGTGAGGGTGAAGTGATTATTCAAACTCAAAATAGAGATTTCTTTGATTTTTATTTAGGTAATAAAGATTACAAAGAATTTTTAGATGAAGAACTAACTTTCAGAGAAGACTTATATCCTCCATATTATAAATTAGCAAAAATCATATTTGCTCACACAAATGGATTGAAAGTAAAAGATGAGTTTGATAAATATACAAATATTTTAAAATCAAATGAAAAAATAGAAGTTGTAGGAGCTAATCAATCTCCTATTTTCAAGTTATCAAATAAATATAGATATGAAATATTACTTCGTTCTAAAAATATAAAAGCTTTAATTGAAGTTCTACATAGTATAAAATCACCTATGGTGAGTATTGATATGGATACTATATATTAGAAAATATATTTAATTTTCTCTTAGTAAAGTTTATAGTATAATCGACAAAAATTTACATAGGACAGAATAATATGATTTATACGGCAGATGAATTTAAAAAATTAGTTGAGGAAGTTCAATCACAAGATTGGTATAGAAATCCAATAGGATTTGGTATTGCAAGAGTTGATAGAGGACAATTAAATCCAGAAAAAATCTTACAAGCAACATACCCAGTTGTAAATTGGAATGAAAACTTTGGAAGTGCAGCTATATTTTTAAAAGCATTAAAAGATTCAGGAGCAGATGTAGATACAACAAAGTCAGAATTAGTATGTAATGTTACGGATGACTTCTTAACTTCTTGTATTGAAGCTTTTAGACCATTTAACCCAGAAGCAAAAGGTGACGCGCATAGAAATGTACAAGTTATCTCTTCTCTTGCTACTTTACCTTTAGATTCAGGTTTAAGCCCTGATGATTTTAAAGTAGTATTTATTTTTGAAGATGCAAACCCAGTAAGTGTTGAATCTGTTTATTTAAAATTATATGCTCTTTCACTTGGAAAAGCAAAATTAAGAAGTCTTAATTTAAATGGTGCATTTGGTGTATTAGAAAATTGTGCATGGACTGGAAGCCAACCAATTGAATTAGATTGGTTAAGAGCAAATGAAATTTCATTAAAAATAACTAATCAATATCCAGAAATCACTATGGTAGATAAATTCCCAAGATTCTTATCTCATGTTATTCCTGCTGATAATACAAGAATACTTGAAACTTCAAAAGTAAGATTTGGTGCACAACTAGCAGCTGGAACTACAGTAATGCCTGGAGCTGCTTATATTAACTTCAATGCGGGGACTGAAGGTGCTGTTATGGTTGAGGGAAGAATTTCTTCAAGTGCAGTAGTTGGTGCTGGTTCTGATGTTGGTGGAGGAGCTTCTATTCTTGGAGTTTTATCAGGTACTGATGGTGTTCCTGTTTCTATTGGTGAGAATACTCTTCTTGGAGCAAATTCTTGTACAGGTACTGCTATTGGTGATGGTTGTATACTTGATGCTGGTGTTACAATCTTACCAGGAACTAAAATTGCACTTTCTGAAAAAGCAGTTGCTGCATTAAAAGAGATTAATCCAGATAAAGAAATTACAACAGTTATGAAAGGTAGTGATTTTATTGGAGTTAATGGAGTTCACTTTAGAGTAAACTCTCAAACTGGTCAAACAGTTGCTATGAGAAGTACTAGAGAAGTAAAACTTAATTCAGATTTACATTAATCAAAAAGTTTGATTAATAAAAAAGGGATGAGTTTTAACTCATCCCTTTTTTTATAGTTATCGAAAATATAATATTAAAATAATTCTACGCTAGTTTTTTGCTCTTTTGCAAATCTGACAACTTTATCTCTTCCATTACTTTTTGCTTCATATAAAGCAATATCAGCATTTTTAACAACAGTATCAAATAAATTTGAATCATCTGGGTACATTGATAATCCTATACTTACTGTCTTTTTAATAGTAGTACCGGCATATACATCAATCTCATTTTCTCTAACTTTTGTTCCAATTTTGTGGGCTATATTCATAGCATTTTCTTCTGAATCAACACCAATAAGAAGAACCATAAACTCTTCACCACCATATCTAACTATAATATCTGAATCCCTTACACTGTCTTCTAGAATTCTTGATAAACTTTTTAGTACTCTATCTCCAATATCATGTCCATATTCATCATTAACTGCTTTAAAATGATCCATATCTAGCATTAATAAACCAATTTTTTTCTTGTCTCTTTTTATTTGAGGAAGAAGTTTTTTCAAATGTTCTTCAATAAATTTTCTATTATATAATTGAGTTAATCCATCTTTAAATGCAGAGTCTTCTAGTGCTTGCATTAAAAGTTTAACTTCAACTGCTGGTCTGGCTTCTTTTAAAAATCTATTTATAAATAAACTTTTATTTTTTAGTTCATCTAGTTCACTTTCTGTATCCACAACAAAATGTATGATTAGGTATAGATTTTCAACAATATCAATATTTAAACAATAGTAAAATTTATCTTTTTTAGTAAAGTATGGACAACTCTCATGGAAGTCAATTGAAATAACATCACTTTTTGTTCTAGCTGCTCTACAAAGATGAGGATTATCTTTTATTGCATCATGACAATAAAATGATTCTCCTACACTAATTACTTTTTGCATTTTTTGTTTTTTTATATCTATTTCAAAAAAAGTGAAATTCTTTAGATGAAATTTATTTTCAAAAACTTGGGAAATTCTTTGATAAATTTCTTCTTTTGTACTATCTAATTCTACTTGTTTTTTAAATTGATATAAATTTGATAAGTTGTCAATTATATCTTTTGATTCATTAAGAGGATTTGTATTTAAATTACTTCTATCTCTATATCCCACAAAACCTTGAAGCTTTTTATCAATATCGAGAGAAGTATCTTTAAAAATAGTGATTAAATTATTATAATCATTAGTTACTTGTACTACATCTGTTGTCAATCCTTCTGGGATATCTATTTTTTTAAATTTACCAACTTTAGCTTGATTGATATTGTCTCTTAGTTTCATATATAGTGAAAGGTAAGGATTAAATACTTTTTTAGAAAATAAAAATACAATAATTACTGCTAATAAAATAATGGTTAGAATTACATATATAGATCTAACTCCAATCTCTTTTAAAGTACTAACATCTAATACTATACTAATAGCCCCCAAAGTATCACCTTCTGAAACATTGTGACACTCTAAACAACTAACTTCTGCTTTATAAGGAATTGTAACCCTCACATTAGTATTAATAAAACCCTCTTTAACAATATATTTTGTTTCCCCATTTCTAATAACTTCTTTATCTAAGTTATCTTTTGGATTTTTAAAACTTTTTGTTTCAAATTCAGGATTTTTTATATTAGCAGATCTTACAAGCCATAAGTCTTTTATATTTCTAATTGAAGAGACATTTTTTAAAAATTCATCAATATTTGAGTCATTTTTAACATGTAAAGCTAATCCACTTTTTATTACTTCAGATATTGATTCTGCTGTGCTAACTGAAGATTTAATAGATACAGTTCTTAAATTATAAAGTGAAATACCTGTAATAAAAATAGCGACTAATATAAGTAGAATTAAAAATTGTACAATAATATTTTTTTTCATATTTTCCTTTCAAAGAATGTATTTTAATATAATAATTATTAATTTTATTGGAATATGTCTGCAGGGTCTATATATTTATTATTTACAATTGCTTCAAAAGTTAAAGTTTCATCAACTCTTCCTACTACATAACCTTTTTTTATCCATTTTCCAACTTTTAATGTTGGTGAAATTTGATCCAAATGTGAATAAATAGTATATAAACCATTTTTATGTTGAATAATTACAAGATTCTCTAACATACCTGAGTTTTGTTTTGAATATACAACTTTTCCATCAAGTACAGAATAAACTTTTGCATCAGGTTCATTTGTTTTTAATAAAATTGATTCATTAAATAATTTAATTTTATAAACAGGATCATAATATTTACCAAATTTCTTTAATATAGAATATGATTTTAAAGGAGCAATAGTTTTACTGCCTCTATATTTACCAATTTTTACACCTTTTGTTGAAGAGCCTAAAATCCTAACATCTAAGTCAATTTCCTCTGCATTATCTTTTTGTACTGACTCTTGTGTTTTTTGCACATTATTAGATTTATTTTTAGCAGCTTTTGCTAATCTCTCTTCTTCTTTTTTCTTTTTTAGTGCTAATAATCTTTCCCTTTTTCTTTTTTCTTCTTCTTTCTTTATCTCTTTTTCTTTTAAAATATTAAGTGTTGAAAGTAAGTTTGTCAAAGAGTTTTGTTTTTTGATTATTGTTTTTAATTCATTTTGGTAAAGTTTATGTTTTTCTTCAATTGAAGCCAATGATTCAGAGTGTTTATTAAGTAAATAATTTAATATTTTCTTTTTCTTTTCTCTTTTTTCTATGTAGACATTTAATTTTCTGATTTCTCTTTCATTATCACTTTTATTTTGGGTTATTTTCATATATTGATTATCAATTTTTAACATATTATCTTTTGCTTCTGAAGATAATATTTCATAAATTTCACTTTGGGTTAATTCTTGTAAGGAGTCTTTATTTGCAAGCTTCATAGCAACACCAGAAGAGTAATCTTCAATAATAGTATTTATCAACTCTTCTTCATAATCTTTTTTTTGATTTTGAAGTATTTTACCTTTGATGCTTAGTTCATCTAGATTTTTTCTAGAATCATTTAGCATCTCTTTATGTTCATTAATATCTTTTGTTACAAGATTAATCTCTTTTTCTAGTTTTTTTAACTCTTCATTTTGATCTTCGATTTGAGTAGCCAAAGATTGAATTTTTTGCTCAGTTCTACTTTTTACATTTTTATTTTTAGACAAGATAGTTTTATTATTTTGAATTTTGTCATCAATAGAACTGGCTTGAAAGATAATAGTGATAAATAAAGTTAAGTATAATAGTCTATGCATTTTTGATTTTATATCTAAAAAGTACTCCAAAAATTGTAACTATTGATATACCAAAAGATAATAAAAATAGTTTTAAAACCTCTAATTCAACAAAAATTTTTGTGTTTAAAATATCATTTAATTCAGCAGGCAATAGCATGTTTAAATTATATGAAACAAATACGAACAGTGATGCAGAGATAATAAAAGATAAAAATGCACCATAAATAGCATGTTTTATTACAGGTGAAGCACTATACAAAATAGAAGCACCATGTAATTGAAAAATCATAATTCTTTGATTATGTGCAAAAAACCAAATAGTAACTTGTTTTGAAAGAATAATTACCACAAATATTAGTATTAATCCAAACAATACAATTATAATATCATTTATCATTAGAAGTAAAAGATAAATTTGATTATGATTTTTTGAAAATATTTCTATTCTTTTTATATTTTTGTCATTTAAAAGTGAGGCTCGTATCTTCTTTAGTTCAGTTGATGTGGGAAAAGAGTTTAAATGTATTTCATAAAAGTGCGGTAATCTTTTATTCAATAAATCAATAGAACTATCTGATAAAGTACTTTTAACATTGTCTATAATACTTCTATTTGATAAAGTATTTATTTTATCAACTTTTATTCCAGCTATTGTGTCAAAATTTTCTTTTATCAAAGGAGTATGAGTAATTATTACTATAGAATAATCACTTGATATCTTTTTTTTATAAGTGTTAACAACATTATTTGTTAAAAGATATATTGAAAATGTTATTAACATCACAGTTAAAGGAATGACAAAAGTAAGAGTATTTTTAAGAGACTTCATATATTATTCCATCTTCAATTGATAATTGTCTAAATCTTATTCCAAAGTTTTTAGGTACTCTATGCGTTACTACAACTACAGTGATTCCTAGTTGTTCATTTGCACCTTTTAGTAAGTTCCAAACTACATCAGCTGAATAATCATCAAGGTTTCCAGTTGGCTCATCTGCAATTATGATTTTTGGATTGTGGGCAAGTGCCCGTGCTACTGCAACTCTTTGTTGCTCTCCACCACTTAGTTCATTTGGATAGTAACCCTTTCTATGAGAAAGCTTTACATGATTTAGTAGTTTATTTGCTTGCTCTGCTGATATCTCGTGTGAGTAACCATTTATTTTAAGAGGTAACATTATGTTTTCTTCTATTGTCCACTCTTGTATTAATTTATAATCTTGAAATATAACACCTACATCTTTTCTAAGATCTCTTAGGTTTCTATTTCCTATGTGTGCTAATTCAAAATTATCAATTATAAAACTTCCATGTTTTAATGCAATATCACCATACATTGCTTTTATTAGAGTTGACTTTCCACTTCCACTAGCTCCACCTATAAAGATGAACTCTTTATGTCCTATGTGAAAAGTTCCTTTTTTTATGACAAACTTATTTTCGTCATAAGCTAAATATATATTTTTAGCAGTAATCATTATTCAATATCTCTTTCATTTTATTATGAGCTTTTATATTACTACTTGTAGGAATAGGTTCACCTTGATAGTAAGATATAATTCCATCTCTTATTATCAGATATTTTGATAAGGGTCTATTAAATGAACCAAATGTTACTTGGATAAGTCCAGAGTTTTTTTCATTTTCAATAAGGTAAAAATCTTCAATGTGGTAAAAATAATCATCAAAAATTACAGACTCCTGTGATATGTTTTCAAAAGTTTTTATTAAATTATTTATCTTTTCAAAAGAGAAATCTTTATTTGGTTCAATCTCTTCATCAATGGTATAAGAGTGCAAAGTTACATCATAAATGTTTTTATTTTGTTTTTTCCATCTATCTTCATATTTACTAGATATTGGTAAGTCTTTATTAATATCAATTTCAATTTTTCCACTGCTTAGGTTTGTCAATAATTCAACACAAAAATCAAAATATTTTCTACTATCAGTTCTAAGTTCTAGTGTTCCAGTAAACTTTAATACTCTTTTAGCTTCATAAATAAAATCATTACTATAAACTCTTCTGTGAGGTTTTTTATCCCAAGGAACAGGAAAGTGAACAAATATTTTACCCACTGAATTTGACTTGATAAACTCCATAAAAAGTCTAGCATCATAATTTACAACTATTATATTTTTTATATTAAGGATTTTTATTTGTTTAAGTACTTGTTCTATTGAAGGAGTATGAATCTCTAAACCCATAAATTGTACATCAGGATTATTTTGTGCTTGATATAATAAATGTCTTCCTGAACCAAAGCCGATTTCTATTTGAATTTCATTAGTTGTTTCAAACTCATTTACAAAGTATTCTATATCTTTTAAATACTCTTTTTGTGGTTCTTGTTTTTGTGAGAAGTTATTTGTATTTGAAAATATAACATTTGCATCTGTGTGTTTTACAAAAGTGTTTAAAGCATCTTTTACAATTGTAACAGGAGTAACTCTTGTTACTTTATCTGCTTTTACTATTTTATTGTCTTTATTATCTTTTAATGTCAATAAAAAATCTTTTGTCTGATTTGAAACACCTATTTTATACTCTGTTTTTTTAGGTTTTTCACTTACATTATAAGATTTTGCTATAAACTTAAAATCAACACCATCTTTATTTGATGGTGTTATTAATTCACCATTATTATTAAATACTATGTGCGGCATATTATTTATCTAATAGTTTAGGTAATACTAATAGTGTTTCATTTGTTCTTTCTGAAACAATACCATTTTCATCAACTGCTTCAATAGAATAGTTATATTCAACACCTCTTACGATGTCTTTGTCTTCAAATCTTAAGTCTGTGATATTTGTATATTTTTGTTTTCTTACTTTAAAAAAACCATCTTTTATAGTTTTATATACATTATAAGATACTGCTCTATTATCACCTGGTTGCCAATTTAATATAGCTTTTTCACCTTGGATTTGTGCAAGAGTTAAAATAGGTTTATTAAGTTTTGTAAGTGTTATTCCCATTACTGGATTTACTTCTTTACTACTTTCTAAACCATCTTTATCAATAGTTGTTATTTTATAAAAGTATCTTTTCCCATCTTCATTTATAAAATCTTCATAACTAGTTGTATTCGTATTTAGTTGTTTTAATTCGCTAAATGAACCATCTGGAGATGTGTTTCTATAGATTTTATATCTTACAACATCAACAGAAGCTGAAGGTTGCCAATTTAATGTTATTTTTTTAGGTTGGTTATTTGTAGCAGTTAAATTTTGAACACCAGCTGGTAAAGCTTTTGTTTGAGCTTTTACAATTTGGCTATCTTCTGATGGTATATCTTGAAATGTATAGGCAACTACTTTATATAAATAAACAACATTATCTTTTAAATCTGTATCAATATATTCAGCTTGTAATCTACCATCTAATGTTTCTAATTTTTCCCAATCAGAATCTTGTGGTGTTGATCTAAATATTTTATAATATTTAATCGCTTCATTTTCATGTGGTCTCCAAATTATTTTTATTTGTCTTGGAAGATTAGAAATTGCTTGAATAAAGGCAATTGGTTCAGGTCTTGGTAAAGTCATAACTTGAAACATTTTTGTAGGTTTTGATTCTACATCACTAGCTGTACCACTTGAAAATGTATATGCATATTTTGTATTTGGTTTTAGATCACTGTCTAAATAGTGTGAAGAGTATCTGTTTTCAATAAATTTAACTAATTTTAATTTTGTACTCTCTTCATTTAAATTTGCTCTGTAAAGATTATATCCAGTTACTCTTGAATCATCAACTTTTTGCCATTCAAAGGCAACTGCTGTCATACCTGAAATAGTTCTAATAGAATTTGAATCAATTACTTCTAATGTTTCATCAATCTTAGGTTTATTCCCTTCACCTAAATTTTTTGTACTACAACCACTAATCAATAAAATTAAAAGCAGAGCGGATGAAATTTTTATCCAGTTTGTCATTTATAGTCTCCATATTAAAGTTTTCATTTAAAAATTCATTTATATCATTTGATATGTTTGCTTTAAAATCCATTTTTTCATTTGTGATAGGATGGATTAAATATAAGTTAAAAGCATGTAGATAAAACCGATTTATTTTATTTAATTCGCCCTTAAAGCCATATAAATTATCACCTAATATGTGTCTATTGATACTATTTAGATGTACTCTTATTTGATGGGTTCTTCCAGTGAAAAGTTTACAACAAATAAGTTCATATTTTTCATCTTTAGTAATATCTAATTTTGCAAATGCTGTTTTTGCATTTTTGCCTTTTTCAACAATCCCCATTTTTAATCTATTATTTGGATTTCTAGCTATTGGTTTATCAATTACAATATCATCTTTTAAGGGCATATCAATTATTGCTAAATAATATCTTCCCATAGTTTTGTCTTCAAGTTGTTTTGATAAAGCCACATGTGCTTCATTTGTTTTTGCAACAACCATAACACCACTTGTACCTTTATCTAATCTATGTACAATACCATGTCTTTCTTCTCCACTAATAGTAGAAAGTGATATATTTTTAGTCTTTAACCAATCTACCAATGTAGGTTCTTTTACACTTGCAGCTGGATGAACAACTAAATTGTAAGGTTTATTTACAACTAAAATATGTTCATCTTCATATATTATTTCAACATCAAAGTCAACATCAAAGCTAATACTTTCTTCAACTTCTGGAAGTTCCACTAAAATCTCTTGATTTTCTTTTAATTTATAACCTGTTTTTGTGATGATTTTATCATCAACTTTCACATACTCTTTTTTTATTAGTTGTTCTATTTGATTCCTTGATTCACCAAGCTTTTCAGACAAAAATTTATCTAGTCTTGATTCTTCAAAAACAATAAAGTTTTTATGCATATTTTGATACTCTTTCATTATGAGATTTATTGACAAAAGAATTATTTCGCAATTTGATTATCCCTTGATTGCTTTTATTATACCATTAATAGCATTATCTTACCAATTAGTTAGTGAAATAAATGAAAACTTAGCACAAAGACAGCTTGGATATTATGCACTTTCTATATTTTTATTCTTTGGTGTATTTATTTTACCCCTAAGAAGGAACTTACGAATTATCCCATTTCTTTATTGGCTTGGAGTTGGTCTATTATTATGTGTTAACTTATTTGGTATATCAAAGCTTGGTGCTCAAAGATGGATTGAGATACCTTTTATTGATATGACAATTCAACCCTCAGAATTAATAAAACCTATATTTTTATTGATGATTGGTTATTTAGTTAAAAATAGACCACCACCAATAGGTGGATACGATTTAAAAGACTTTTTATACTTTTCAATCTATATTCTAATTCCCTTTGTTTCAATAGCAAAAGAGCCAGATTTAGGTACTGCTTTGATACTTTTATTAGTAGGGTATGGAGTATTATTTATTATTGGAGTTAATTGGAGAATATGGGCCACAATAATTGTGGTTTTAGGTATTGCTTCTCCTTTTATTTATAATAATATGATAAAAGATTATCAAAAGCAAAGAATAAAAGACTTTATATCAGAAGAGCCTAGTTACCATGTCCAACAATCAATTATAGCAATTGGGTCAGGTGGACTTACTGGTAAATCATCAGAAGATGCAACCCAAGCACAATTAAAGTTTTTACCAATTGCAACTAGTGATTTTATATTTGCATACTTAGTAGAAAGACATGGATATATTGGTGCAATTTTACTTATACTGATTTATATTTTGCTTGTATTACATCTATTATCCATGAATTATTATTTTTCAGATGATTATGTAATTCGTTGTTTTGCCTCCGGTATTGCTTTATTAGTGTTTTTAGATATGAGTGTAAATATTTTTATGGTTATTGGTTTTGCACCTGTTGTAGGGCTACCATTGCCTTTAGTTTCTTATGGTGGTAGTTCTTTTATTAATTTTATTGTAATATTCGCAATTTTAGAAAACCTATTAGCATTTAGGTTTATGGATTTATATAATTTTGAAAGGAAACTTTAATGGAAGCACAAAACAGTAGTTTTATTGGCTTTGAAAATGATTACAAAGAGTCAAAAGCAGTTTTATTTGGAGCACCATTTGATGGAACTACTTCGTTTAAACCAGGAGCTAGGTTTGCTCCTCCTGCGATGAGACAAGACTCTTGGGCAATAGAGAGTTATAGCCCATATTTTGATAGTGATTTAGAAGATTTAAAACTATTTGATTATGGGGATTTAGAATTACCATTTGGGGATAAAAAAAATGCACTAAGAATGATTCAAGAACATGTTCAAGAAATAATTGATGCAAATAAAATTCCAATAATGATTGGTGGAGAACATTTAGTATCACTGGCTCCTGTAAAAGCTTTAAGTAAAAAGTATGATGACTTACATATTATACATTTTGATGCACATACAGATTTAAGAGAAGATTATCTGGGTGAAGCTTTAAGTCATGCAACAGTTATTAGAAGAATTTATGACCAAGTAGGCGATGGAAAGGTAAATCAATTTTGTATTCGTTCTGGATTAAAAGAGGAATTTGAATGGGCAAAAAAACACACTCACTTAGAAAAATTTACTTACAATACTTTGCCTTCTTGTGTAAAAAGATTAAAAGATAAACCTGTATATATTACTATTGATTTAGATGTTTTAGACCCTTCAGTGATGCCAGGAACTGGAACACCAGAACCAGGTGGAATAGATTTTCATGATATGATGAATATAATAAAAGAGTTAAGTAAACTTAACAATGTAGTTGGGATGGATGTTGTTGAATTAAGTCCCAAATATGATGCAAGTGGAATATCTACAGCCGTTGCATGTAAAACACTTAGAGAATTAGTTTTAGCTACAGTTAAATAACTGTAGCCAAACTCTAAAATCCTAATTTATTCATTAATTACTTAAAAATAATTTTTTTATAACTATAAATTTGCTATTATTCTGCTAAATGATTGATAAAGTAATTTAGCAATTTATTTTTGAATTAAACTAAAGGTAAAAAATGAATAAAACATTGGTTTTAGGTAGTTTACTTGCACTTTCTACATCTGTTATGGCAATGGATGTTGATTATTTTGTTGGAGCTGGCGCTGAAAGAGGAAATCTAAAAGCAAATGCATCTGTTCCTGGTACAAAAGTTGATGGTGATTTTAAAGATACTGGATATAGCTTAAAAATAGGTGCTATTTTAAATAAAGCACATAGACTTTCTTTATCTTATACAGGATACAGTGATGATGGAATGGATTTAGATTTAACAAAGTTCAATTATGATTATATAATACCACTTGAAAATAAATTTAGTTTTTTAGTTGGAGCTCATTTAGGTAATGCAAAGTTTGAGGATTCAGATGCTAAATTAAATGGATTTATATATGGTGCACAAACTGGAATCTTGTATGATATAACTTCTAATATTCAACTTGAAACTTCAATTGCATATACTAAGTATAATATTGACAAAACTATTAATTATTCTGGTACTGATATAAACATTGAATTAGAACACTCTACAGCGTTCTACTTAGGATTTAACTATAAATTTTAATTTTAAAGAAGAGGAAATTTCCTCTTCTTAATTTTCTTCCATTATTTTTTTTACTTCATGAAGCAGTTTTATTGAAGCTTCAATCTCTTCTTTTCTGATTGCTACACTTTCAACATTACAACCAATTGGAATGCCTCTATCTTTTCCAAATGTATAAAGTTCTCTAAATATATCAATACAAAGTTTCATAGAATCATGTAAAATATCTCCAGAAGATTTTAAATCTTCTTCTAAATAGTTTGGAATACTAATACCAAGCCATTTCATAAAATCAAGTGTTTTAGCACTTCCACAAGGTGTTAGTGTAAATATGATTGGTACAACTTCTTTTTCATTGTCTTTTGCATATTTTGCATAATCAGTTAAAAATATTTTTGACGCTTCAAGGTTATATACACATTGGGTTATGAAATATTCACAAGAGTTATCAATTTTTGAAAATACTCTTAAGTGTTCATCTTGTTTTACCATGTGTCGTTCTGGAATTGCAATTCCACCCATACATAGATTATCATTAACTTCTTTTTTAAGTCTATAGGCTTCTTTTAGTGTCATTGGCTTTTTTTGTTCTCTTGAAGCAGCTCCTACAAATACTGAGTGAACTTGATTCTCTTTTGTAAGTTCTAACCAAATAGGGAAAGTCTTTTCATCATAGTTTCCTACAGCTCTATAAACAACTCTTGGAATAACTAAGTCATTTAAATATGTTCTTGAATATTCACAAGGGTCTAATGTCTTAATAAAAGGAAAAGGTCTTTTTTCATCTGTTCTATCTGATTCATCTTGGATATCATAAAGAACTAAGCCATCAATTGGAAGTTTTGAAATCCTTTCAATATGCTTTTGTGCTATTGCTTGTATTTCTTCTTCTGTGTGTTTAATTTTTGGTGGAGTAATACCATATAATAGTATTCCACTCTCTTTATTTCGTATTTTATCAGTTAACATAATTCTCTTTTAAATAAATAATTTTTGCATATTCTACAAAGTTTTTTATTAATAAAGCCTATAAGTTACATAGATTCTTATTTTAGTTGGCTCTTTTGGTCTTGGATAGTCTTTGTAAGCTATTTCTATAGTTTCAATTGTATTTTCATCTAAAGTTTCATAACCAGAAGAACTTGTAATCATAGGTTTTGTTATATCTCCATTTGGATATAAAGTAAATTCAATAATATTCATACCACTTTGTCTTGTTCTAACTGCGATGTCAGGATATCTTAAATATTTTTCAGTTATTTTACCTATATTTTTTAGGTTTTTTTGTAAGAAAACCTTTTGAACTTTTGTAAAGGAATTGTATTCTTCTCCATATAGTTTTATATAACTTTGGGTGAGCTCATCCAACATCTTTACATCTTGAACAGGTGTTGATAAAAAATCCTCTAAAGTATCTTTTTGAAGCTTCGTAGGATTTAATTTTGTATAGTTTGGATTAATTTCCGTTTTTTGAATTGGTTTTGGGCTTGTTTTTTTTACTTCTTCTTTTTTTACTTCTCTTTTTTTTGCAACTTTTATATCACTTTTTTTAACTTTTTTATAAATAGGTTTTTCTTTTACAAGCTTTTTAATAGGTTCTTTTTTTTCAACTTTTTCTTTAGTGTTTTCTTTTTTAGGTTCAGCAATTTTTGGTTCTACTTTTTTTGCTACAGATTTTAAAACTACATACTTAATATCTGATTTTTTTGGATTTTTAGTACTTGATGGATTATCTTTAATCTCATCATCTTTTATCTTATATGTTTTGAAAATTAACAGATGTAAAAAGATTGATAAAATTAATGCAGGAATAATGTACTTCATAATTGTATTGTAGTATAATATTGCTTTTAATTTAAAATAAAATATTTAGGAATGTACATGTTTGAAAAATCAATAAATGCTTATGAAGATGCAAAAAAAGTAATCCCTGGTGGAGTTGATTCTCCCGTTCGTGCTTTTAATAGTGTAGGTGGAACTCCTCCGTTTATAGCAAGAGGTGAGGGCGCTTATTTAATTGATATTGATGGTAATAAGTATTTAGATTTTATTCAAAGTTGGGGACCACTTATTTTTGGACACTGTGATAAAGATATTGAAGAAGCAGTTATAAGAACTGTAATGGATGGTTTATCATTTGGAGCTCCAAGTGTTTTAGAAACAGAACTTGCTCGTGAAATAGTTGAGATGTATGATAATCTTGATAAAGTTAGATTTGTGAGTAGCGGAACTGAAGCTACTATGAGTGCCATTAGATTAGCAAGAGGTGTTACTGGTAAAAATGACATCTTAAAATTTGAAGGTTGTTATCATGGTCATTCTGATTCACTTTTAGTACAAGCTGGATCTGGTATGGCAACATTTGGAACACCAAGTTCTCCTGGAGTTCCTGCTGATTTAACTAAGCATACACTTTTATGTGAATATAACAATATTGAAAATCTTAAAAAGTGTTTTGAACAAAGCTCGGATATAGCTTGTATAATCATTGAACCAATTGCTGGAAATATGGGTTTTATTCCAGCAGATATTGAGTTTTTAAAAGCTTGTAGAGAGCTTTGTGATGAAAATAATACTTTACTTATTTATGATGAAGTTATGACAGGATTTAGAACTAGTTTAAAAGGAACTAGTGGAATAGTAGAACCTCAAGCTGATATTATTACTTTTGGAAAAGTAATAGGTGCTGGTATGCCAGTAGGTGCTTTTGCATCTAGTAAAGAAATTATGGCACACTTAAGTCCAGATGGTGCAGTTTATCAAGCAGGAACTTTAAGTGGAAATCCAGTTGCAATGGCAGCAGGTCTTACAAGTTTAAGAAAGCTAAAAGCCAATCCAGCTATTTATGATGAATTAAATGCAAAAGCAGTTAGATTAACAAGTGGTTTAAAAGAAGTAGCCAATAAGTATAATATTCCATTTCAAGTAAATACAAGAGGAAGTATGTTTGGATTTTTCTTTTGTGATATAGATCCTAAAAACTTCAAAGAAGTAGGAACTTGTGATTTTGATAGATTTGCAGCTTTTCACCATGGTATGATTAAAAGAGGTTTCTATTTTGCTTGTAGTCAATACGAAGCAGGATTTATATCAACTGTTATGACAAATGATGATATTGATGCTTGTATAAAAGCAGCAGATGAAATTATGAAAGATATGTAAGGATATAAAATGGATATTTTTAAAAGTGTTGATTTAGTAAAAAAAGCAAACATTTATTTTGATGGAAATGTTACAAGTAGAAGTTTTGTAGATAGTGATGGTGAACGAAAATCATTGGGTATAATGATGCCAGGAACTTATAATTTTGGAACAGCAGCAGCTGAAATTATTGAAATAGTAAGTGGTGAATGTGAAGTTAAATTAAACGGTTCAGATGAGTGGAAAACATATACAAATGATACAACTTTTAAAGTTCCAGCAAATTCTAATTTTGATATTAAAGTTAAAACTGTAACTGATTATTGTTGTTCATATATTAAATAAGGAAGATTATGGAAGATAATACAAATAGCAATAAACCAAAACACGAATCAAAATTAATGGCATTGGATAATTTATCTTTAGGTATTTCAATGGTTGTTGCTGTATTTATTGGTTTTGCTATTGGATATGGTTTAAAACAATGGACAGGTTATACTTGGACTTTATGGCTAGGATTATGTTTAGGAATTGCAGCAGCTATTTTAAATGTATATAAGGCATATAAAAGAGCTCAAAAAGAGTATGAGGGAATGGAAAATGACCCAAGATATTCTTATAGAGCAAAACATGGAGATAGAAATTACAGCGACGATGATAATTAAAAAATTTGCTAAACTATTTTTTGTAATAGATTTTATAGTAATTCTTTTTTGTGTTTTATCAAATAACTATATTTGGCTTTTTAATACACAAGTTGCTTTTATATCTTCTATGTTTATCTCTCTTGCAACATTTCTTTCATATAAAAGAAATGTTAGCAAGAGATTAGAAAATGTAGATTATGATGCCCAGCTTTCAAATGATAGGGATGAAATTGATAAAATTGATGATCCTTATGATTTATATGATGAAGAAGAGATAAATCAACAAAAAGAGTTCACAGCATTTGAGATTAAAAATATAATCAAAGAAGAGAAATCAAAAGTAAAACAAAATACATTTAAAAATACAATTTATAGCAGTACAAGCTTCATATCAATATATAGAATCTTAGGATATGTTGTGCTAATATTTGGTTTTTTTCTTTTAAATAATAATGGGATATTTCATGTGGTTTCATATCTAGCAGGACTTTTTATCGTCCCACTAGCAATGCTTTGTTCTAAGTTTATTTTAAAATAAGAGGCAAGTCTATGATTGCTTTTTCTTTTTCTAAAGTCAAAATCATAGAACTTCTATTTTTATCGTGTTTTATTGCATCCATATTATAATGCTCATAATTATCAGCATAAATCTCTATTGTAACTAAAGAGTGTTTCCTCTCATCAAGTTTTATATACTCACCCGTTTTTAACTTCACAGAAGTATTTAATATCTTACAATTATTATCAAAGGCATCATAAATACTATTTAATAGTTTTAGAAAGTCAGATGCAACCATTAAAAACTCAGGAATCGAAGGATCATAATTTTTTATAAACTTTATCTCTGATTTTGTTTTTCTAGTAGATATGGTTAAGTCAACTAGAGTAAAAATATTTGTTTTAGAAGTATTTTTTGGAGCATATTTTTTATCTTGTTTTACACTTGTACTTTTGTACAATTTCATATGAATTTCATCGTCATTTTCATAAGTCACTGAAATCGCATAGAAAATATAGTTATAAAATGTTAGATTTATATATGATGTCTCAAAGCCATAGTTTGCAGGGGCGTATTTTAGTGCTAAATCATAAAGTTGCTCTTTTTTTACTCTATTGAGTAAAAATTGAGCTTCTTGATTTGTATGTATTATTTTACCTTGAGAAGAGAAAGATAAAATAGGATTTAAGTCTTGCTCTACCCAATTGTCATTGATAGTCATTAATTATTAGCTTTCTACATAATTCTTAAGATTTTTTCCAACTTTTGGATGTTTTAATTTCTTAATTGCACTTGATTCAATTTGTCTTACTCTTTCTCTTGTAACGCTTAACTCTTTTCCAATCTCTTCAAGAGTTCTATCACTTGCATCATCCATAAGTCCAAATCTCATTCTAACAACTGCTTGTTCTCTTTCATTTAGTTGAGCTAATATTTGATCAATTTGATTTTGTAAATCTTCTTTCATAATATTATCAACTGGTGTTGGAGCTTTATCATCAGGTACAAAATCTCCAAATTTACCATCTTCATCAGACCCAATTGGAGCTTCTAAAGATACAGGTTCTTTTGTAATTTTAATAACTTGTTTTACTTTATCAACAGGAAGTCCAACTTCTTTTGCGATTTCATCCACATTTGGCTCTTTCCCATTTTCTTGAATACCTTTTCTAATGATTTTATTGATTCTATTTATAGTCTCAATCATATGAATTGGAATTCTAATAGTTCTAGCTTGGTCAGCAATTGCTCTTGAAATTGCTTGTCTAATCCACCATGTTGCATAAGTAGAGAATTTATAACCTTTTTTATACTCAAACTTATCAACAGCTTTCATAAGACCTATGTTTCCTTCTTGAATTAAGTCTAAGAAAGGCAAACCTCTATTTGTGTATCTTTTTGCAATAGAAACAACAAGTCTAAGGTTTGATTTAGCCATTCTAGTTTTTGCTTCATCTGTGATTTTTTTACCACGCTTGATTTGCTCTAAAACATCTACTAACTCTTCAGGTAATAAATCAAATCCACCCTTAGATGCTTCAGCAGTTTGGAAAAGCTTTTTGATTTCCATATAAGTAGAAACCATAGTTGCTTCTGGAACCATTGAAGTGATTTGGATTTTAGATAAATTAATAATATTTTCTAAAAGTTTTTCATGGTTTTTCTTTAGTGTATCATTAAAAAGTGGTAATTTATACTCTAATCTTTTTAATTCAGAATCAAAACCTGTATCTGATTTAAGTGCAGTTTCCATAGCTTTTACAATCTCTGTAATAAGTTTAGAAGTTGGCCCTAAATCAATTAATGCTTGTTTTAATACTTGTTTTTTAAATGCAGTAGATAAATTAAATGTAATAACATCAAGTTCATCATCTGATTTTGCTGTTTCTTTTGATTGGAATTTTATCCAATCTTTTTTTGCTTTTTCTAATATCTTAAATGCAGCAATAATAGTCTCAGCTCTTTTATCTAGTTTCTTTTGTTTTTTTCCACTAGTTTCTTCTTCTGTTTCTTCAACTTCTTCTGCATCATCGCTTGAAGAATCTTCTGTATCATCATCATCTGAATCGTTATCATTATCTTCATCATCAAAGTTTCTGAAAAGCTCTTTAACTTTTCTTTCTCTATTTACTAGAGGTTCTTTATACTCTAATATAAAGTCAACTAAGTATGGGACAAAACAAATGGCATCAAGAATTATATCTTCTCCCATCTCAATTTTTTTAGAGATTTCTATTTCTTCTTCTTTTGTAAGTAATGGAATTTGTCCCATTTCTCTTAAGTACATTCTAACAGGAGAATCAGATCTTGACCACTCCAAAAGTTCTTTGTTTTTTAGTAAGTCATAAACACTATCCTCACCACCATCAATCATTTTATTTCGTTGGTCTTCTCGTTTTTTAGCTTCAACAGCATTCATAACTTTTGCTTGCTCTTGAGATGTCATCATGTTTACATTATATAATTGCATTAAAGCGATTAATTTTTTGATATTTTGACTTGAGGGAGCTTTAGGAAAAAGTTTAATAACTTTTTCAAAAGTTAATGTAGAATCTTTATACTCTTTTGCTAATTTTTCAATTTCTTTATTTAAATCTTTTGCACTCATGTTTTTTGTACGTTCCTTGCTTGAAAGATAAGTCAGATATTATATCCAAAATTGCTAAAATAACTATTAATTTTTGATGTTTAATCTATTATTTCTAAATTTTTAGATAAAATTCGACTTTGTAAGAAGATAAAAATTATTAAAAGAAAAATAAAGTTTGACTATTATATGTCATTTATTTTTTAATTTTGAAGGACTAAAAATATGAGTAAAATTACTGGTAAAGTATGGAATTTTGGGGCAAATATTGATACTGATATTATAATTGCAGCTAGATATTTAAATAGCTCAGATCCAGAGCATTTAGCTAAATATATTATGGAAGATGCTGATCCAGAATTTCCAAAAAAGTTACAAAAAGGTGACATTATTGTTGCTGGCGAGAATTTTGGGTGTGGAAGTTCAAGAGAACATGCTCCTATTGCTTTAAAAGCTGCTGGAGTGGCTGCAGTTGTTGCTCCATCTTTTGCTAGAATTTTTTATAGAAATGCATTTAATATGGGATTACCAATTTTTGAATTACCTGAATCTTTGGAGATAAAAGAGGGTGAAGAGATTTCAATTGATTTAAATAATGGTGAAATTACTAACAATACACAAAATAAAACATATAAATTTACAGCTATACCTCCTTTTATGCAAGAGTTAATTGCAACAGGTGGATTAATCAATTATGCAAAAGCTGAAATGAGCAAGGATAAATAATTATGAAGACATATAATATTTCAGTAATAAAAGGTGATGGAATTGGACCTGAAATAGTTGATGAAGCTATAAAAGTTTTAGATGCTGTTTCTTATAATTGTGGTTTTTCTTTAGAGTACAAAGAGTATTTAATGGGTGGAATTGCTATTGATATGACAGGTGTTCCTCTTCCTGAAGAGACAGTTCAAGGTGTTCTAAATTCTGATGCTTGTCTATTTGGTGCAATTGGTGGAGAAAAATGGGATACATTGCCAAGAGAGCTTAGACCTGAAACTGGACTTTTAAAATTCAGAGAAGCAATGGGCGTATATGCAAACCTAAGACCTGCTATTATTTATGATGAACTTGTAAATGCATCAACTTTAAAACCTGAAGTTATTGAAGGTGTTGATATTAT
This sequence comes from Arcobacter iocasae, assembly GCF_042214795.1. Lineage (GTDB taxonomy): Bacteria > Campylobacterota > Campylobacteria > Campylobacterales > Arcobacteraceae > Arcobacter > Arcobacter iocasae. The sequence goes on from NZ_CP090177.1 coordinate 2,661,502, forward strand.
GGTTGTACGAGAGTTAATTGGTGGTATTTATTTTGGACAACCAAGAGCAAATGATGGTTTCAAAGCATATAATACTATGGTTTATACTAAACCAGAAATTGAAAGAATAGGTAAAACTGCATTTGAATTAGCTATGAAAAGAGATAAAAGATTATGCTCAGTAGATAAAGCGAATGTTCTTGAAGTTTCTCAATTATGGAGAGATACTATGGAAGAGATTGCTAAAGATTATCCAGAAGTTAAATTATCTCATATGTATGTTGATAATGCAGCTATGCAATTAGTAAGAAATCCTAAACAATTTGATGTAATAGTAACTGGAAATATCTTTGGAGATATTTTATCAGATACTGCTTCTATGGTAGTAGGTTCTATTGGATTATTGCCAAGTGCTAGTACTGGAGATAAAACAGCTATTTATGAACCAATTCATGGTTCTGCTCCTGATATTGCAGGACAAGGAATTGCAAATCCAATTGCAACAATTGAAAGTGCTGGGATGATGCTAAGATACTCTTTTGGAGAAACAGAAGCAGCTGATTTAATTGATGGTGCTATTAAAAAAGCATTAAAAGATGGATTCAGAACAAAAGATTTAGCAGCATATGATGCTAAAGAAGTGGTTACTACATCTGAAATGGGTGATATAATTGCAAATAATTTAAGAAAATAGTAACTAAAATATTTCTTATTTATAATTAAAATGTTAGAATTGAAAAAATAATTTTTTAAAGGTATCTTTAATGGGTGAAAAAAAATATAGATTGATTACAAGAAGTGATATGGATGGATTAGTGTGTGGTACGCTACTTACATATCTTGATTTGATTGATGATATTTTGTTTGTTCATCCTAAAGATATGCAAGATGGACTTATTGAAGTAACATCTAATGACATAACTACAAACTTACCTTATGTTGAAGGCGTGCATTTAGCTTTCGATCATCACTTTAGTGAAACTCTTAGAAATGAAAAAAAAGATAACCACATAATCAATCCCGATGCTCCTAGTGCTGCACAAGTTGTATATGATTATTATGGTGGAGATGAAGTATATCCTATGAGATTTGTTGGTATGATGAATGGTGCTAATAAGGCTGATAGTGCTGATTTTACTATGGAAGATATTTTAGAACCACGAGCTTGGGCATTATTAAGTTTTATTATGGACTCAAGAACAGGTCTTGGTAGATTTAAAGATTTTGAAGTTTCAAATAAACAATTAATGAGAAACCTAATAGATTATTGTGCAAAACATAATATTGATGAAATATTAGAAATAGAAGAGGTAAAACAAAGAGTTGACCTTTACTTCAAATATGAAAAAGAGTTTCATGAACAATTGAAAAAGTGTACAAAAATATATGGTAATGTTGCAGTTATTGACTATAAAGATGAAGAAATAATTTATCCAGGAAATAGATTTTTAGTATATGCAATGTTTCCAGAAGTAAATGTTTCTATTCATGTTAGTTATACCTTTGACAGAAACAAATTGGTTTTTTCAACTGGTAAATCAATTATAAATAAAACATCAAAAACAAATATTGGTGAACTTATGCTTAAATATGGTGGCGGTGGTCACAAAGCAGCTGGTGGTTGCCAGATCTTACTTGAAGATGCACAAAGAGTGCTTGAAGAATTAATTAAACAAATAAACCTTGATAATTAAAAAGTTAAAGTATTAATTTACTTTAAATCTTCAATCTTTCCTTTTTCTAGTTTCCTTTACTCTTATTTCTATTTTTTAGCTGATTAAAAATAAATAAATAATGTATTATCTATCCATATTAAAACAAATGAGGCAAAATGATTAATGTAAAACATTTAAATATGAACTTTGGAGAAAAACAAGTTTTAAAAGATATAAATATCGAAATAAAAAAAGGTGAAGTTGTTGCTTTAATTGGTCCTTCTGGCTCAGGAAAATCAACATTACTTCGTTGTCTTAACTTTCTTGTTAATCCCACAAGTGGTGAAATATCAATTGATGATATTAAAGTAGATGTAGAAAAAGTATCAAAAAAAGATATTTTTAAATTGCGTCAAAAAACAGCTATGGTTTTTCAAAATTATAATTTACTTAAAAATATGACAGCAATAGAAAATATAATGGAACCTATGGTAACTGTTCAAAAAATACCTAAAAATAAAGCTGAAGATGTTGCTTTGGATTTACTTAAAAAAGTAGGACTTTTTGATAATAAAAACTCCTACCCAAGTGAGTTATCAGGAGGGCAACAGCAAAGAGTTGGTATAGCAAGAGCTATGGCTGTTAATAGCAATGTTATTTTATTTGATGAGCCAACATCATCATTAGATCCGGAGTTAGTAGGTGATGTATTAGAAGTAATAAAAACTCTTGCAATAAAAACTCAAAAAACAATGTTGATTGTTACCCATGAAATGAAATTTGCAAAAGAAGTAGCAGATAAAATAGTGTTTTTAGAAAATGGTTCTATCTCCACTATTGGAACATCTTATGAGATATTTGTCGAGTGCAAAAATAAAAGAGTTTCTAATTTTGTTAATAAAATGACTGAAAATACTTTGGAGATAAAATAAATGAATTTTGATTTTGTATGGTTTTTTAATCTTTTCCCTATTGTTCTTCCTGCCTTGAAATTAACGATTTCAATTGCATTGATTTCATTGTTTTTGACTTTATGTTTATCAATTGTTATTGCAATAATAAGGTATTATAAAGTAAAAGGTTTATATCACATCTTTGGACTATATATTACATTTTTTAGAGCAACACCTCTTGTTGCACAACTGTTTATTTTGTATTTTGGTCTTCCTAGTATTTTTCCCTTTTTAGAATCAATGAGCGCTTATGAAGCCACAATTATAGCACTTACATTAAATACATCTTCTTTTATGGCAGAAGACTTAAGAGGTGCTTTAGAATCAATTGATAATGGACAAAATGAAGCATGCTATTCAATGGGTATGACAAAGTTTCAGACAATGAAGCGTGTTATTTTACCACAAGCTTTTATTTTTGCACTTCCTTCAATAGGGAATAGGTTTATTGGTATTATAAAAGGTACTGCTCTTGGTTTTACAGTAGGACTTGCAGATATTATGGCAAAATCAAAAATAGAAGCTGCTCTTAGCTTGCGTTTTTTTGAAGCATATTTATGTGTTACACTTATATATTTAGTTTTAGTTATTATAGTAGAAAGAACTCTAAAATATATAGAAAAAAGAGTAGAAAAAGTTTATTAAATAATTTTATAAAATTCAGTTTTTTAGGTACTTAATTAAAATTTTATTAATTATAATAACTTTTATTAGTATATAAGCTAAGTTTAATTATTATTTTAGCCTTTAAACCATGATAAGTTAAGGTTAACACTTAATTTATTGTTGCAATCTTTAAAATAGATTGAAAAAGAGTTTAAAAACTCTGTTAATAGATTCGTCATGTTCAGTTGAACACTTCTAGTTATCATAATCAAAATTCTCTTAATCATAAATTTTAAGTGCAAAATATTAAAGATTTTACAAATTTTAAAAGGAAAAAAATGAAAAAATTATTCAAACTATTAGTTGCTGGAATTTTTATTCCGCTTATGAGTCTAAAGGCAAGTGAAAGTCCTACAAATATAGTAGTAGCTTCTGGTTCAACATCGATTCCAAATTCTTACATAATTCATGGTAAACACACAGGCCATGAAGTAGATATTTGGAATGAAATTTCTAAAAAAACAGGATTAAAAGTTAAGTTTATTACAGGTGAATTTAATACACTATTTGGTTATCTTGACTCAAAAAAAGCTGATACTGTAGGAAATACAATTACAGTAAATAAAAGAAGATTAGAAAAATATGATTTTTCAGAACCTTATGCTTATATTCCAGAAAAATTAGTTGTTCATAAAGATAGAACAGATATTAAAAAACTTAAAGATATTGAAGGTATGACTTGTGGTTTCTCAGCTGGTTCTAATGGTGGAAATTTATTTGAACAAATTGCAAAGAAACAAGGTATTAAAATAAATATGGTATCTTATGATAGTAGTGAACTATTAAATGAAGCATTTAGAAGAGGGAAAGTTGATGTTATGATTTTTTCAGGTGCTGAAGTTGCGTATAAAATCAAAATTGGTTTTATAAAAGCAAGAATGGTTGAGGAAAATATTGCAGTTGGTGCAAAAGCATATCCATTTGTTAAAAATAATGAGCGATCTAAAGAATTAAGAATTATTGTTTCAAAAGCTATTAAACAGATGAAAAAAGATGGATCATTAGCTAAAATCTATGAAAAATGGTATGGAATGGATTTTGGTCATAAACCAGAAAATATGGCAATTGCAAAATAAATTATCATAAAAATTAAAAAGAGGATATATCATGTTAGAAAGTGTGATATATCTTCATTAAATAAATAAAGCTATTTAAATCACTTCAAACTCACATTAGGAATTCATATGTTATTTACTAATTTAATAGAAAATATGAAAGATGAAATTATCAATAAAACTCAGGAACTTATTCAAATAAAAAGTGTAGAAACTAAAGCAAAACCTAACATGCCTTTTGGTGAAGGTGTTAATGAAGCTTTGGAATATACATTAAAACTTTGTGAAGAACTAGGATTTAAGACAAAAAATGTAGATGGATATGCAGGACATGCAGACTTAGGTGAGGGGGATGAGATGATAGGAATTCTTGTTCATTTAGATGTAGTCCCTGAGGGTGATTTGAAAAAGTGGATATTCCCACCATACAGTGCAACTATTAAAAATAATCGCATTTATGGAAGAGGAGCGATTGATGATAAAGGTCCTACAATAGCAGCTATTTATGCTATGAAAGCATTAAAAGATAGTGGTGTTTTATTAAAAAAGAAAATCAGAATTATTTTTGGCACAGATGAAGAAAGTGGTTGGGAATGCATGCGTTATTATTTAAAAAAAGAAAAAGCTCCTCAGATTGCTTTTACCCCAGATGCAAACTTTCCAGTTATATATGGAGAAAAAGGAATTATTACTCTTAAATTAAAACAAGAGTTTAATATATCTTCAACTTCAAATATAAATATAAAATATATAAAAGGTGGAGAATTGTCTAATATAGTTCCAAACTATTGCGAAGCCTTACTTTATATTAAAAATGAGCCAAGCTCTATTTATGAAGAATGTTTAAGTCTTATTACAAAAGAGAATTATTCAATAGATTTACACTTAGATAACAATAATCTTTATTTAAAATCCCATGGTGTATCTGCCCATGCTATGGAACCACAAAAAGGTAAAAATGCAATTTCTCAATTAATGAAAGTACTAAAAGTACTTAATTTAGAATCTACTCAAATGAGTAGTTTTATTGATTTTTATAATAATAAAATCAATACACAAACAAATGGAGAAGCTCTTAATTGTCAAATGAATGATAAAGACTCAGGAGAACTTACCCTTAATGTTGGAATAATTGATTTTGATGAAAATAAAGCTGAATTAACATTAAATATCCGTTATCCAGTTACTAAAAAAGATACAATAGTAATCGACAAAATAAATGCTAATCTTATTAATAGTAATATTAAAATGAAAATTATAAATAATATGCCTCCTTTATATATGCCAAAGGATAGTAAACTTGTTCAAACCTTGACTAGAGTATATAAAAAAATGACAAATGATGATACTCAAGCTCAAACATTCGGTGGAGGAACATATGCAAGAGCATTGGATAATGCAGTTGCTTTTGGACCTATTTTCCCTGGTCAAGCAAACTTAGCTCATAAAGCAGATGAATATATAGAAATTGATAACTTAATGAAAAATACACAAATTATGGCACAGGCAATTTATGAGCTTGATTTATTAGATTGATATCTCGTATTAAAAATTTTTAATTTTCAAGTTCTTTTACCAATTCTTTATAAAATTCTTCAAAAGAGGGTAATACAAGCTTTGCTTCTCTTTGTATTTTTCCCCACATAGGTTCAGGAAAATAAGAATCTTCTTTAAATCTTGCCATTATATGAAAATGTACATGGGGAACATAGTTTCCAAAAGATGCAATATTTATCTTCTCTGGGTTAAAATATTTTATCATCTTTTTTTCTATAATATCAAGGGCTCTTAATATCTCCATTTTAGTTTCTTGATTACACTCACTAAACTCTTTTAAATCTTTTTGAGTGAAAATTTTTAGCCAAGGTATCTCACTTTTTTCAATTTCTACTTTTATTAAATTATTTTCGTAAATCATATTTTCCCTTATATATTTTCAAAATCAACTGTGATTTCATCCATTTGTTCTTCACTTAAATATTTATTTGCATAATCAAGGTGAAGATTATTATCAACAAAAAATTTCACAATATCCCTATCTAAATGTTGATCTTTTATCATAAATGATAAAATTTTTAGTGAAGTATTAAGTGAATTTGCTTTTTTATATGGTCTATCATTTGCCGTTAGTGCTTCAAAAACATCAGCAACTGCAAGTATTTTATCTTCTATCGTCATAGGTAAATCAAGAATTTCAGGAGCTGAATAACCACCACCTTTTACCATTTTATGATGAGAACCAGCAATTACAGGAACTCTTCTTAATTTTTTAGGAAAAGGCATAGTTTCTAGCATCTTATAAGATACTGTAACATGGTTGTTTATTATATCCCTTTCTTCATTTGTCAAAGTACCTTTTTTTATACATAAATTATATACTTCATTTTCACTTAGTAAGTTCATATCCTCACCATTTATTTTAAGTTTTTCTTTTGCAATCTCTTTTATTCTCTCAATTTTTTCATCTTCCATAAATTCACCACCTGTGTTACATGAAATAACAAAATCAAGGTCTTCCTCTAACGAAGTGATTTTATTTTGAAAAGCTATTGTTAATTGTTCTTTTTCTTTTTGTGAAGAAGTATTTGAAATATTTTTATAATATGCTAATTCATAATCTTTTTTTACAATTTCAAATTTTGCTTTTACTGTATTTACTCTGTCATAAATTGTTTCTAGTTTTTTACCTTTATCTACAACATACTCAGGTGTAACAATTTTACCAATATCATGAAGCCAAGCAGCTCTACTCATTTGTTTTATTTCATCTGCTGTAAAACTAATATCTTTAAAGACTGTTTTGTCATCATTTATTGCTTTTGTGAGAGTTTCTGCAATCTCTGCAACTCTATTAATATGACCACCTGTATATTCAGATTTTTCACCAATAGCAGTTGCAATTGATTTAATAAAAGAGTCCAATAAATTTTCTAATTCAGTTATTAGTCTATTGTTTGTAATTGAAACAGCAGCTTGTGATGCCATTGATTCGATAAGTTGTTTATCTTCATTTGTAAAAGTGATAGTATTACCATCATCATCCATTTTATTTAGTAATTGAAGTACTCCTATTACATCATCTTCATGGTTTTTCATTGGAAGTACAAGCATTGATTTTGTTCTATACCCTGTTGATTCATCAAACTTTTTTGTACCCTCAAAGTTAAAATCTTTTGTTTCATAAACATCAGGGATATTAATCAATTTACCATCTAGAGCACAAAGAGCTGCTACCATTTGTTCATTTGGTTTGCCATTTTCTTTATATAAAGGTAATTCAGGCCAGGTTATTTTACCTTCTGTTCCTCCCATTTTGATACTTAATGAATCAGTTTGTACAACTTGAAACTTTAATCTTTTTTCATCTTCTGTTACTAAATATAAAGTTCCCCCATCAGCATCAGAAAACTCTTTTGCTCCTAGAAGTATTTTCTCCATGAGAACATCAAAGTTCTTTTCGCTAGTAAGTGACTTACCAATGTCAATTAATTTTTTAATCTCTTTTTTGTTTATATTAGATCGATTAGTATTATAAGCTAGATATTCATTAGATAAAGATAATACATCTCCATCATCTAATATTTTGCCCTCATTAAGAAGTAAACCATAATCATGTATCTCTTTTCTTAAGGTCTTTTCATAGGAAGGTTTTATATGATTTATATAAACTCTTAAATCATCTCTTTTTAATTTCTTTAATTCATCATTTAATAAGGCAGGAGTTAAATGCTTACTATCAAAAGCTAATTGTTTGAATTGTGAAGGAAAAGATACATCAATTATTAAAGATTTGATATTTAAATCATTATTTATAGTTTCCCAAATAGAATCACAACAATAAGTATCTGATGAAAAAAGTAAAGAGTTTTCATTTTTTGTAATTATATAACCACAACTAGAATTAGTATGGTTGTTTTTTATTGCAGTAACTTTGGTATCATCATCTAAAGTAATTGTTTCATTTATACTAATAGGCTTAAAAACTATAGCTTTGAATTTTTTATTAATTAATTCTATTTCAGAAAAGTCAGGCCAAATTTCCCAGTTCAAAATATATTTTTTTAGATTATCTAAGGTTTTACTTGTTCCATAGATTGTAATTGGCTTTTTTCTTTTTTCAAAAAAGATATCAAGTATATATGGAATATCATTTAAGTGATCTAAGTGGGAATGTGTCAAAAATATATTATCAATATATTGACCATCTTCTCCTAAACCTTTTACAATATTTCCAGCATCAATAACACTATTTGCATTTATCTGTATACATGTGGTATTAGAACTTAGACTTTTACTACCATAGGCACCTAAGACTTTTATAGAATTTTTCATTACTTTCATTATCTTCTCCAATTATTCTTAAAAGATTATATCAAATAATTTTTAAAATAATTTTCTTTTTGACACTTGTCTCCTTAAGTAAGGTAAAATTAATTAATAAAATCTTAAGCTAACTTTAAATATAATCCAATTCCATTTTTCAACCACAAAAGAGTTTTTTATAAAAATTTTGTGTTTTATAAAGAGTTGGTAGGAAGAGCGCAAGTGGACATAAGTATTATACATAAGTGAAGCAGTTCACTTTTTATTCACGCTTCTTGCCTGTTGAAAATGTGGATAATAAACACAAAGGAAAGCAACTATGAAAGTTAGAGCTTCGGTAAAAAAAATGTGTGACAAATGTAAAGTTGTCAAAAGAAGAGGGATCGTAAGAGTAATTTGCGAGAACAAAAAACACAAACAAAGACAAGGATAATCATGGCAAGAATTGCGGGTGTTGATTTACCAAACAAGAAAAGAATGGAATACGCATTAACGTATATTTTTGGAATTGGGTTATTTAACTCAAGATTAATCCTTGATGCTACTGGAATTTCTTATGACAAAAGAGCTCATGAGTTAACAGAAGATGAAGCAGCAGCTATCAGACTAGAGATCCAAAAAAACTACCAAGTTGAGGGTGATCTTAGAAAAAAAGTAGCTATGGATATTAAATCACTTATGGACTTAGGTTCTTATAGAGGGTTAAGACATAGAAAAGGTTTACCGTGTAGAGGGCAAAAGACTAAGACTAATGCTCGAACTAGAAAAGGTAAAAAAAGAACTGTTGGTGCAGCGTAAGGATAAACAATGGCAAAAAGAAAAGTAACTAGAAAAAAAGTAGTAAAAAAGAATATTGCTGATGGTATCGTTCATATTGCGGCATCATTTAACAATACTATGGTAACAATAACTGATAGAGCTGGAAATGCAATCGCATGGAGTTCTGCTGGAAACTTAGGTTTCAAAGGTAGTAAAAAATCTACTCCTTTTGCTGCTCAAGCTGCAGTAGAAGATGCAATGGCAAAAGCAATTGAACACGGTGTCAAAAATGTTGGTATCAAAATTCAAGGACCAGGTTCAGGTAGAGATACAGCTGTTAAAGCAGTAGGAGCTATGGAAGGCATCAGAGTTTCATGGTTAAAGGACGTTACACCGTTACCACATAATGGTTGTAGAGCTCCTAAGAGAAGAAGAGTGTAAGGAGTAGTACATGGCAAGATATAGAGGACCAGTAGAAAAAATCGAGAGAAGACTTGATGCAGACCTTGGATTAAAAGGTGAAAGAAGACTTAACGGAAAATCTGCATTAGAAAAAAGACCATTCGCTCCAGGACAACACGGACAAAGAAGAACTAAACTTTCTGAGTACGGTTTACAACTAAGAGAGAAACAAAAAGCTAAATTTATGTACGGTGTATCTGAAAAACAATTCAGAAAATACTTTAAAGAAGCAGCAAGAAGAGAAGGTAATACAGGATCTAACTTAATTACTTTAATCGAACAAAGATTAGACAATGTTGTTTATAGAATGGGATTTGCTACAACTAGAGCAAATGCTAGACAATTTACAACTCACGGTCATATCTTAGTAGATGGACAAAAAGTTGATATCCCTTCTTTCGTAGTAAAACCAGGGCAAAAAATTGAGATTAAAGAGAAATCTAAAACTAATCCTCAAATAGTAAGAGCTTTAGAATTAACTAATCAAACAGGAATGGTTGAATGGGTTGATGTTGATAAAGACAAAGCATTTGGTATTTTTACTAGAATTCCTACTAGAGAAGAAGTAGTTATTCCTGTTGAAGAAAGATTAATCGTAGAGTTATATTCTAAATAATAAATAAAGGTAGCAGCGTATGAAAAAATTTGCAGACACTCCATTTTTACCAACAGAAGTTGAAATCGAAGCAATCAGTGAAACTGAAGCAAAGATTTCTGCATATCCATTTGAAAGTGGTTTTGCAATTACATTAGCGCACCCTTTAAGAAGACTTCTTCTATCTAGCTCAGTTGGATACTCTCCAATTGCAGTTAAAATAGAAGGGGCAAGCCACGAGTTTGATTCTTTAAGAGGTATGCTAGAAGATATTGCTATTTTTATTATCAATCTTAAAAATATTAAATTTAAAATTCTAAGTGATGAAAATCAAGTAGAAGTTGAATATTCTTTCAACGGACCTAAAGAAATTAAAGGTTCTGACTTAGTAAACTCTGATGTTGAAATTGTAAGTCCAGAAGCTCATTTAGCTACAATCAATGCTGATTGTAACTTAACTTTCTCTGTTATTATTCAAAAAGGTATTGGTTATATGCCTTCAGAAGATATTAGAGATATGGTTTCTAGTGATTATATTCCACTTGATGCTTTCTTTACTCCAGTAAAAAAAGTTGTTTATGATATTGAAAAAATGCTAGTAGAAGACAACCCTAACTTTGAAAAAGCTGTATTTACAGTTCAAACAAATGGGCAAATTACACCAATCAATGCTTTTAAAGAAGCTGTTTCTGTAATGTATTCTCAAATGTCAGTATTCAATAAAGTATTCGATTTATCTGAAGTAACAGTTAGCGATTCAACAGAAGAACCTGTAGAATTAAAAGATTTAATTGTTAAAATTGACGATTTAAATTTAAGTGCTAGAAGTTTTAACTCTCTTGATAGAGCTGGGTTAAAATACTTAGGTGAATTAGTACTTATGAGTGAAGTAGAAGTTAAAAATATTAAAAACTTAGGAAAAAAATCTTATGACGAGATTGCTGATAAATTAGCATCTTTGGGATTCCCAGTTGAAAATACACTTCCAGAAAATATTGCATCAGCTTTAAGAAGAAAGCTAGAGCAGTTTAAAGCATAAAAAAGGTAAATTATGAGACATAAGCACGGATATAGAAAGTTAAGTAGAACTTCTTCTCATAGAAAAGCATTGTTAAAAAACATGGCAATAGCTTTAATAGAGAGAGAAAAAATTGAAACTACAGTTCCTAAAGCAAAAGAACTTAGAAGATATATTGAGAAATTAATTACAGTTTCAAGAGAAGCTGATTTAAATACTCATAGATTTGTATTTGCTTCATTACAAGATAAAGAAGCTACAAAAAAATTAATTAACGAAATTGCACCAAAATATGTAGGTAGAAATGGTGGATATACTTCAATAATTAAAACAAGAATTAGAAGAGGTGATGCTACACCTATGGCATTCATTTCATTAGTATAATTGCTAATTAAACTTGTTTGTCAAAAAGGGAAGGAGAGCATTGCTCTTCTTCCCTTTTTTTATATAATACAATTAAAAATTATTTTTAGAATTTAATCAATTTTTTTGTATAATCACGATATTTTTACAATTGATTAGGAGTAATAGTTGATAACATTAAAAGAAGCACTTTTATTAACAAATGATGAAATAAATAAATTAAGAAACGAACTAACTGATAAAATAAAAAATAATAGCATTGGTGCCTATATAGAACAATTAACTAATACAGATATTAATATTTCAGGTTCTGGGATACCAATAGCTATAAAAGATAATATAAATGTAAAAGATTGGACTATTACTTGTGGAAGTAATATCTTAAAAGGGTATGTATCTCCTTATAATGCAACTGTAATAAATAATTTAGAAAAAGCTGGATTAAGTCCATTTGGTAGAACAAATATGGATGAGTTTGCTATGGGAAGTTCTACAGAATCTTCTTGTTATGGTAAAACTTTAAATCCAGTTGATAACTCAAGAGTTCCAGGTGGAAGTAGTGGAGGAAGTGCCGCAGCTGTTGCTGGTGGTATTGCTATTGCTGCTCTTGGAACTGATACTGGTGGAAGTATTAGACAACCAGCAGCATTTTGTGGTTGTGTTGGTATGAAACCAACTTATGGAAGAGTTTCAAGATATGGAATTACTGCATATTCTTCTTCACTTGACCAATGTGGACCAATTACTCAAAATGTAGAAGATGCAGCGATCTTATATGACATTATCTCAGGACATGATCCTATGGATTCAACTTCTGCAAATGTAGAATATGATGCTGTAACTCCTAAACTTGATAGTAATAGAAAACTTACAGTTGCTGTAATTGATAACTTCATTGACCAAGCAAGTGATGAAATTAAAGTAGGATTCGAAAAAGCTGTTAAGGCTTTAGAAGAAGCAGGGCATAAAATTGTTCATAAAAATATGGTTGATACTTCTAAAATAGTTTCGACATATTATATAGTAGCAACAGCTGAAGCTTCTGCAAATCTAGCTAGATTTGATGGAGTTAGATTTGGGAATAGACAAGGTGATGCTGGATTAAAAGATATGTATGTTCAAACAAAATCACAAGGTTTTGGGCAAGAAGTACAAAAAAGAATCATGTTGGGTTCTTTTGTTTTAAGTTCAGGGTATTATGATGCTTATTATATAAAAGCACAAAAAGTTAGACATTTGATAAAAGATGAATATGAAAAAATTTTTGAAGAAGCTGATTTGATTTTATCACCAGTTGCTCCAACAACAGCTCCAAAAATAGGTAGCTTTAAGACATCTTTAGAGATGTATTTAAGTGATATATATACTATTTCTATAAACTTAGCAGGATTACCAGCTATTTCATTACCTATTTGTGATGATAAAGAAGGAATGCCAGTTGGGTTACAGTTAATTGGAAAAGCATATGACGAACAAACAGTCTTTGATGGCGCTTTATCACTAGAAAAAGCAGTAAATTATAAAAAGTAAAGAATAGGATAAAAAATGAGAATAAGAACAAGAGCATTAACATTTGAAGATGTGTTATTAGTACCAGCGAAATCAGAAGTTTTACCAAAAGAGGTATGTTTAAAAAGTAAATTAACAAAAAAAATAGAACTAAATGTTCCTTTTGTATCTGCTGCAATGGATACAGTTACTGAATATCAAGCTGCTATTGCAATGGCTAGACTTGGTGGTATAGGAATTATTCACAAAAATATGGATATAGAAACACAAGTTTTACAATGTAAAAAAGTAAAAAAATCTGAGTCAGGTATGATTATTGATCCTATTACAATCAAGCCTGATCAAACTATTCAAGATGCTGAAGATATTATGGCTTCATATAAAATCTCAGGTGTTCCTGTTGTTGATGATAATGGTATCTTAGTTGGTATTTTGACAAATAGAGATATGAGATTTACAAAAGATTTTACTCAAAAAGCTTGTGACAAAATGACAAAAATGCCATTACTTACAGCAAAAGAGGGTACTACACTTGATGAAGCTGCTGATATTATGCATGCAAGTAAAGTTGAAAAATTACCAATTGTAAATAATGAAAATAAATTAATCGGTCTTATTACAATCAAAGATATTAATAAAAAAAGAGAATATCCAAATGCAAATAAAGATGAATTTGGAAGATTAAGAGTTGGTGCGGCTATTGGTGTTAATCAATTAGACAGAGCAAGAGCACTTGTAAAAGCTGGTGTTGATGTATTAGTACTTGATTCTGCTCATGGTCACTCAAAAGGTATCTTAGATACAGTAAAAGCAATTAAAGCTGAGATGGATGTACAAATCATCGCTGGAAATGTTGCAACTGCAGAAGCAACAGCTGACTTAATAGCTTGTGGAGCTGATGGAGTTAAAGTTGGTATTGGACCTGGAAGTATTTGTACTACTAGAATTGTTGCAGGTGTTGGTGTACCTCAAATTACTGCTATTGATGAATGTGCAGCAGAAGGTGCAAAAACTGGAACTCCAATCATCGCTGATGGTGGGATTAGATACTCAGGTGATGTTGCAAAAGCATTAGCAGTAGGTGCTAGTTCTGTTATGATGGGAAGTGCTTTAGCTGGAACAGAAGAGAGTCCAGGTGAAGTAGTTCTAAGCCAAGGTAGAAAATTTAAAACATATAGAGGTATGGGTTCAATTGGAGCTATGACTAAAGGAAGTACTGATAGATATTTCCAAGAAGGAACAGCTGCTGATAAACTAGTACCAGAAGGTATTGAAGGTATGGTTCCATATAGAGGAAGTATTGGAGATATCATTCACCAAATGGTAGGAGGACTAAGAAGTTCAATGGGATACCTAGGAAGTAAAGATATTCCAACATTCCAAGCAACAGCAGAGTTTGTTGAGATTACTAGTGCAGGGCTAAAAGAGAGTCATGTGCATGATGTGACTATTACGAACGAAGCGCCTAACTACCATATTTAGAAAGCTTTAGCTTTTTAAATATGCTTCGTTCACCTTCATTTTTAGAGACAGTCACTTACTACTTGTAAGCTCCTGCCTCTAAAAACTTGCTTGCCTTGCCTCTTTAAATTCTAAAGTTTTCTAATACTTTAACTGCATATTAGTATATTTTATCATTTTTTAATAATTAAAACTTTACTAAAAATCCAATGGACTTATTATTTCATTTTTATTCAATTCTTTTACTACGTGAGTATATATCATCGTAGTTTCTATTGATTTATGACCTAATAGCTCTTGAATTGAGCGAATATCTGTGCCATTTTGCAAAAGATGAGTTGCATAAGAGTGTCTAAAGATATGAGCTGTAACTCTTTTGTCTATATTAGATTTTGTAACCGCATTTTTAATATTTCTACTTAAAGTTACATCTAAAATATGATGTCGTCTTTGTTCACCACTTCTAGGGTCTTTTGAAATCTTATCCATAGAAAAAATATACTGCCATTTGGTTTCAGATTTTGCTTTGGGAAATTTTCGCTCAAGTGCATAAGGGATATATACACTTCCAAAGCCATCGTTTAAATCTTTTTGGTGCAACTCTTTGACTTTTTGTACTTGTATTTTGAGTTCTTCCTTTATTTTTAAAGGAAGTGGTAATGTTCTATCTTTGATAGACTTACTATCCCAAATATAAATTTTATCAAATCCAAAATCTATATCTTTAATTCTTATGTTTTGGACTTCTTTCATTCTAAGTCCACACCCGTACATAAGTTTGACCATAAGTTGATAGATGCCCTTCATATTAAGAATGATTCTTTTTACTTCCTCTATAGTTAGAACAACTGGAATATGTTTTCTTTCTTTAGCTCTTAAAGCTTGTATATTCTCATTTTTTAACGATATATTTAAAACTTGTTCGTATAAAAATAATATTGCATTAAATGCTTGGTTCTGTGTTGTTGGAGATACATTTAACTTCGTAGCTAGATGGGTAAGAAACTGTTCGATTTCTAATTTCCCCATATCTTTTGGATGTCGCTTATTATGGTAAAGTATATATCGTTTAGCCCAATGAACATAAGTCTTTTCTGTGCTTATACTATAGTGTTTAAATCTAATTTTATCTTGCATAATATCCAATAATTTTTTACCCATAATGCACCTCCAAATAAACTTAACAAAATGCATGTTTATCACGATATTGTCATAATATACATACATTATGTACTATTATCATCTAAATATCGACAATAAACATACATAAAAATTATAGCAAATGATTAAAATTTATTTAAAAAATATAACAAATTGCAATATTTTTTATAATTAAATGTTTTAAAAGACCTTATTTAAGGTGTTTGTAGCTGTTTTAATATACGACATTTTTTATGTATGTTATTTGTTAATTTTCAGGCTATCTTGTATATAATGTATGTTCAATAATTAGTTATGTTAAAAAAGGATATATAACAAATGAAACCAGAACATAGTACTGATTTAATTAAAGATTTAGTAAAACTTCCATTAAATTATTTTATTTATATTAAAAATATTATTTTAAAAAAACATACTATAGACTATCAAAATTATGACATCCTGTATCATATTGGATATTTCATAATTTCAATTATAATATTAGACTATGTGGTTGGCTTTTATACTACACTCAATATCAATACTATACAAATTGATTTATTAAAAATGGTAAATAAACCATATATATTTATATTTTATATTTTTAATGCCTTACCACTTGGAATAATATTTTCTACAATTGTTTATAGTACTGTTGCTTCTATAGACAAAAAATTTAGCTTCCTTATTTTGATAAATAGTTTTAGTCAAATTATAAAATTATTCAGTATTTTAAATGTAGTTATCGCAATTATTATGCTCGTTGGGATAAATGAGTTAATAATAAATCAAAATAATATATTTGATTACAATGAGTATAAAAAAGCTATTCAAAATAATTATATATTGTATATAACTATATTTGCTAATGTAGTAATAATTTTAATTTCATTTTTTAAAATAGTGTTTAATCCATTATCTAGACTTTTGAAAAAGAAGTTTTCATTATTTATTTCAATATTGATAAGTTTAATTATTATTCTAACTACTGTAGCTATCAATACATATCTTTATAATACTTTATCAATCTATCCAAAAATAGAAGCAAAGAAGCTAATCAATAAAAAAGAATTTTGTTTACAAACTATAAATCATTCCATTGAAAACAACGAGACATTAAGAAATGAAATGACATTTATGAAATATACAAATATGCTAGTGAAATGTAATGAACTTAAATAAAAACATAACAAATCAGTGAAGCCAATAAATTACCCTACGGGCAATTTATTGGCTCATTTTAAACGTTATACACATAAAAGACAAAGGAATTTTGAATGGCAATTTTTGGTGCTGGATCTAAATGGGACGAAGATGAATTAAAAGATGAGTTTTTTAAAAATAATAAATTTACTATTGGCTGGAATGAAAAGAGTGCAAATGATTTATAT
This sequence comes from Arcobacter iocasae, assembly GCF_042214795.1. GTDB lineage: Bacteria > Campylobacterota > Campylobacteria > Campylobacterales > Arcobacteraceae > Arcobacter > Arcobacter iocasae. The sequence continues at coordinate 2,678,831 of NZ_CP090177.1, forward strand.
GAAGCAGTTTCTTTATTAAAAGTTGGAGATATTGTCTATTTAAAAGGGAATAGACCTGGTTCACGAGATATACGAGTTAAGGGTATAGGTTTAGTTACAAAAAGTTTTATTCAATGCTTACAAAATGGGGAATATGGAACTAGTGATATTTCGGATTGGAATAGCTTTTTTATAAAAATAAAATGGATTTATAAAGATGAGTTTAAAATAGTTATTCCAGATGAAGAAGGTAGATTAACCAATATCAGAGCTGCAACATTTTATGAAGAATATCTACCTTATGTTCAAGAAAAGATTATTGATAAAATAATTAACTAAACATATGTATAACAAATCATTGGAGAGAAAGATAAATGTTAAAAATTCGTAGATATTCTACATGGCAAGACAAAATACGAAAGTATAAAATAGTTCTTGATGGAAATACACTTGGCAAAATCAGTGATGGAGAAACACTTGAATTTCCAATTTCTAACGGCAAACACGAACTTACTCTAAAAATTGATTGGTGTCGTAGTCAAAAACTTACATTTGATAAAAAAGATGATGATGTAGAGTTTGAGTGTGGTAGCAATTCACAAGGCTTGAATATATTTTTAGGGATATTATATGTTACTTTTAAATACAATGAATACATTTCACTGAAACAAATCAAATAACAAATCAGAGGAGCCAATAAATTACCCTGCGGGCAATTTATCGGCTCATTTTAAACGTTATGTTTAAATACAAATCAACCTAAATAAAGGGAGGAGACTATGGCGAAGTTTTATTTTTGTAATGGAACAAAACAGAATAATTTACCTTGTGCAATTCATGTTAAAGAAGAGAGAGACAAATGTCATTTTCATGGTGGAGGAGGACCAATTTTAAGTGCTTCTCAAGTTTATAAATCAACTAAAAGTGTCATGGATGCAGTAGTTTATTCACATACTGTGTTTCAAGCTTATCCATTTGTCCAAAATATTATAGAAAAAACAATTACTATTGTCACTCCTCTTTTACCTAGTTTTGCAAATATTTCAAATCTCAAAAGTTCAACTTACGATGTAATTGATAAATCACAAGAACTATCAGAGTTAATGGATGAATATAAAAATGAAATTATCAATAATATTTCTATCCAAAACGAAGACACTCTTACTGATATTTGTCAAACATTGTATGTATTAGATTCATATTTAGAACAGGGAAGTGAAGGTGAAGCGACTATGGTTATGACGACATAAACATAACAAATCAGTGGAGCCAATAAATTACCCTGCGGGCAATTTATTGGCTCATTTTAAACGTTATACAAAGGAAATACCATGTTAATATCAATACGAAATGTTTGTAATTTTATTATTTTATCAACCCCAAGTAATCTTGAAAAAAAAGAAATATTAGAAGTAAACAAAACTCATCCATTCACACATTATATGATTTGTACACTAAATAGATTAAGAATAAAACCTAATTCAATCAAAGAGAATAATAATATTACTAACTTTACAATTTTAGAACAAATCAATGAATATGATTGGAAAGAACATAATTTTACTTTTTTAGCAATGTTTAATAATGAAAAAGCAACATTAAAATCTGATGGAAAAATTATATCACTAACTTTAGAAAGTGGAAAAAAAGAAATATTTGAAAATTTATTTACATTTCTAGGTATGATTTCATATAATAATCCAGAAATTCACAAATATATTGAACAGTTTTTATATTTAGATGTTCAATATATTGGTCAAACAGAAATGGGAAACAGTCAATATCTAAGATTTAAAGGCCATGAAAAAATAAATAAAGTTTCAAATGAAATTATTGAAAATAAACCAAACAAAGAGGTTATAATAAAACTTATGTCGTTTCAAAAACCATTTACTAGTGCAATGATGCATCCTGATATAATAAGTGATGATTCAAGAAGAGATTGGTTGCCAGATGGTGGATTAATAGAAAGTATGCCAAGTTCAGATTGGAAAACATTAGTTGAAGGTACATTAATAAAATATTTTAGTCCAAAATATAATGTACATTTTAAAGATAATTTTCCATCTGAAAGACATAGTAGTTATAGTTATTTTTTTGATAAAAATATTCGTTCTGTATCTGTTGAAATGCATGAAGAATATATGGCACATAAAACTGGTAATGATAATGTACAATACACTAGAATAAGATTAATTGAATATTTACTTAAAAATGATGAAGATGGTGTTTTCCTACATAATAATGACAATCAAGATATGGATGAACTGATAAATATGTATAACAAAACAGAGGAGAGGAACGAGTACCCCATCAGCTTTTAAGTATCTTTAAACTATCATTTAAAAGATAGTGAGAAAGTAAATTTGAAGTGCCATTATGGTTACATCGTCCCTCCCTTCGGTCGTTATAGTATGGGAGAATTTAATTGCAAAAGTTATTTAAACAATTTGAAGAATGGTTACAAGAGAATTATAAAGAAGGTATAAATGACTTAAATAGCCCAATTACTGACCAAGAGATTATTGAACTCGAAAAAGGTCTTGGGTTTTCAGTAGCAAAAGATTTAATAGAAATACTTAAAATTCATAATGGACAAAAAGGGAATGCTAGTTGGCTTTTTGAAGGACAAGAGTTTCTTTCATCACATAGAATTCTTGAAGAATGGAAAGTATGGCAAAATCTTTTAGATAGTGGTGATTTTGATGATAATATATCTGATGAAGTAGATTCTGTAATTAAAAATAATTGGTGGAATTCTATGTGGGTACCATTTACTTATGACGGGATGGGCAATCATTATTGTATAGATATGAATCCTACTGAATTAGGAGATAAAGAACAGATTATCACAGTGTGGCATGATACTGCAGAACGAAAATTGTTAAATAGTAGCTTTTATTTATGGTTTGAATCATATATAACAAAGCTTATTGCAGGTGACTTTATTTATTCTAAAAAATATGATTCTATAGTAAATAAAAATGAAGTTTAACTATAACAAAACATTAGAGAGAAATATTTGACCCTGCGGGTACAACTATTTCTCAACTCAAACGTTATATGCACATGGAGATAAAGATTGAATAAAATAACACAAGATAAAGCTTTAGCCTTTAATAGTTTTTTAATTATATTTGGATTTTCATTATTTTTTGGAATCATAAACTTATTCCAATCAATTGTTAAATCAATTATAGAATTTAATATAAGTAATCAAAATTTATATCAGATATCAGTTTTAGTTGATTTTATTTTTTTATTACTCTTTATTATCTTAATGTTTTTATTTTTGAAGAAAAAAAGATTGTTTTTAAAAATATATATTTTTACATTAGTAAGTTCAATAGTTTCTTACATTTACACCTATGTAACCACTGAGGACATTTCTTACTTTTTAATAGTATTAAAATTAAGTATCTCTTTGGGGTTATTGGCGTATTTTATTAGGTCAAAAGATGTTAAACAAACATTTATTAATTAATTTAACATATAACAAATCAGAGGAGCTAATAAATTACCCTGCGGCTAATTTATTAGCTCATTTTAAACGTTATGCATACGCAAGGAGATAGTCATAGAATTGTTAATTGACACGCTAGTAAAATTATTTTTTTCAATTCCTACTATTATTCAGGAAATTAGCAATTGGTCTAAGAATAGTGTTTTTATTTACCCGTTAATATTATCATTGATATCTGCTTTTATTTTTTGGATAACTTTTTCATATATTCCTAATAGGAATAGAAAAAAGAAGCTTCGTCCAGTTTTAGAATTAGATGTGTTTCAAGTTTATAATAGTTTATTTTCTCTTTTTGACTTAATTATGCGTCACCGTGAAAATAGCCCATCTAATTATCAAAATAACATCAGAGGTGGATTATTAACGCAAGCTGATATAGAGTTAGGGCTACAAAATAAATGCTTGAATGAAAGCTATTTGTTTGATACAAACATAAACAAACATTTAATGGTAATAGGTGAAGAAATATTTGAACGATCTGACAATATCGATCAACTAATAAATAAGATTTTGAACTTAAGTCAATATGCATCACCAGAAGAAATAATACTTCTTGAACAAATTAGGCAAGAAATCAGAAGATATGATTATGGTGAGAAAGGTGTTCAAAAAAGTGCCATCAGTTTGATTGGAACTCAAAAGTTATACCCAATGGTTCCTGTTTTGTATTACAGAAAAAATAACTTTTACGACCTTTACCAGCTATATATTAAACTCCAAAACATTATTTTTACGGAATACAATTATTTTGAAAGGAATATATACCTATTTAAAATTCAATATCTCTATTATTCTAGCCAATACTCAAAATGCAAAACTTTTATTACCAAGCATGAAAAAGAATTTAAAAAAGATTTGATTTTTTACAAAAACTATTATGCTTTATGCGAACATCAACTTGCTAATAAAAAACAATTTTATACTTTAATTGAAGAAGTTTACAAAGACCGTCCTTATAATGGAAGTTTAGTCTCTTCAAGAGGCACTTTAAAACATTTTTTAAAAGACGCAAAGGTTATGGAAATTTTAGCTCGATATCATTCTCAAGATGAAATTAATACGTTAAAGACAACTATTGAAAAAGAAAATAAAATGCATGAGCATTTTACAAAGACCAATAAATCATTATCAGAATATTTTTCAGCAAAAGACACTAGGTTGAAAGCATTATGAAATTAGTTAAAATGCATAACAAATCAGTGGAGCCAATAAATTACCCTGCGGGCAATTCATCGGCTCATTTTAAACGTTATGTCCCTACTAAAAGGTTATTAAAATATGGAAGAATTACAAATTAAACTAAAAGAAATGCTTACTGATAAACAAGATACATGGAACAAAGATGTATATAATAGTCAACACTATCAAGAAGAATTAAAATTGATTAGAAATATAACAAATGATTTTATTTACACCTTAAACTCAATATCTTTATATTCTACAAGAGCAGGAAACATATGATGATTTTTTAACAATAAAAGCCATTGATGATATTTTGCAATCTGTAATCGCTATCTTGTCATTAGTAGAACATGGAATTCACAATACTATAAAAAGAGAATTAAGATATTTAATTGAGATGATGACAAAATATGTCATTGTTGATTATGTAAAAATGGGTGAAAGTTTAACTACAAAAACTCAATATTTAAAAGATTCAATTCCAAATTCATCTATTGACGTAATAGATGAGTATAAACCTCCTTTATCAGGTGTAAAAAATGATGAATTTAAGGCTGAAGTAAAAGATTTCTTCTATAAAGCCTGTGCTTATGTTCATCCGTCTAAGAAGCAAATAGATGAACAAGTAAAAAACTATGAGAGAGGAAATACCATTGGATTTGAATCTAGCAAAATGCTAGCTGATATGAATAAACTTATTTTTAGAGCATATGACATGATATTAGTTATGCTTTTTCATGGCTTTGGAGATTCAATGAGTGGAGATTTATTTATTCAATTATTAGATGACAACAAAAAGTGGAAATTTCATAAATCAAAGTACGTAAAAGAATATTCTAAAAACTTTGATTATAAACACGAACGAAAGACATAACAAAAACGAGGAGACGCAATAATTTACCCTGCGGGAAAATTATCGCTCACGATAAACGTTATATGAAAAGGAAACATAGTTGCCAGAAAATATGAATTGTTATTCCAATAAAACAGCACAAAGAATAATTAAAGAGATAAAAAATCTTGAAAGAAGCTTGGAATCTACAACACGTAATTGTGAAGGAACTAAAAAAGCTAAAAAAAAATTGGAAAAAATTCAAAATCTAATAAATGAAGCTCAAGATGACGGTTTGCTAAATCAAAATGAATATAATGATTGTTCAAATCTTTTAAGTGAACCGATTAGAAAATTGTTTAGAGAAAAATTTGAAGGAAAGTGTTAGCAATGCAATCATATAACAAATCAGTGGAGCCAATAAATTACCCTGCGGGCAATTTATTGGCTCATTTTAAACGTTATCTTTAAAATAAATATATGGGACTTTAATGAACAATAATGAAATAATCTATCAAATTGAAAAAGAAATAAATAATGAGATTAAAGTCATTATTAATAAATTAGATGCTGAAAAGTTATTACTATTTTTATTAATACAACAAGAAATTATGTTTTCAACTTTAAGAGATGAAAAATTAGAATATAAAGAAAAACTTTCTGAAAGTTTTTCTTATACTATCAATTTAATTAAGCATTATAAAAAAATTAAATTATCAAAACTACAAAAATATAATATCACAGAATATACAAATTTAAAGAAAGATATTTTGAATGATTTAACTTCTTTATTATTAACAAAAAGTAAAGTAATTGATTTCAAAATTTATATTAATAAGCAAGGATATAAACTTAATGTAGAAAATAATATATTAACAATTACTCATGAAATTGATAATTATATTAAATACTATAAACTAGGTTATTTAAGAAGTGTTATTGAAGATATGTATTGCGCAACAATGTCAATTTCAAATAATACTTCAAATTTTATTCAAGTAGTACAAAAATCATTTGAACGACAAATAGATTTTTTTAAAATAATAGATAGAGACACACCAATGGAACGAATTAGGTTTTTATTTTCTCAACCTTTGTGTAATATTTTAACAAATATTAAAGATGGAAATTCAGACTATAGAATAAATTCTAGCTTTAATAATTATTTTGCAAATAGTGATATTAATATAAATGACAAATGTTCAAAATCAACTAATATTAGATGGATTGATTTATTGAAATTTACTATTGGAATAAGTAATATTTCAATTTTCATGGATAATACAATAAAAGAACAATGTAAAAATAATAATATAATGTTCAATAATTCAATTTTATTTCCTACTACAGATAAATTAGTTTTTGATGTATTTAAACTTTTATTTAATGAAATAAATAAAGATATATTAGATAAAGATATAGAAAACTTTATTAAAAAATTTACAACTGATTTAACAAAATCAAAAATAAATGATAAAACAGATATTCAATTCAAACCTATTGTTAAAATAAGTAATGATTTTAATTTTTTATTATTTAGAACTCTTGGTGCTACTAATTTAATTAGAGCATATTTATCAAATCATGAATTTGGCTTAGATGAACAAGGTGATAAATTTGAAGAAATCGTAAAGAATACATTTTTAAAATGTTTTGATAATGTTGAAAATAGTTTAAAATTTAAAAATAAAGATAATGAAAAAGGAGAAATTGATATTTGTGTTTTAGGAAATAATAATATATACTTTGTAGAATGCAAAAATAGGCTACATCCAATTTCTGCATCTTCATCTACAAATAACTATGAATATATCATGAAAGCTACTAAAGAACAATTACCTAAAGCAATAAATTATTTTAATGAAGATAGAAAATCATTTATAAAAAAATATTTTAAAAAATCAATTGATAATATTGAAGATTTTAATATTTATAAAATGGTAATACTTTCAAATAGAAATGTATCTGGATTAAATATTGATGATGTAGCAATAAGAGATACATATTCATTAGACCGCACATTATTAGTAGGATATGGGAATATGGGCTATATATCTTCAAATGATAAAGTATCATTTGAAGATAATTCTGAAAGAATAGATTTTTGGGAAAATAAGACTTCTTTTCAAGAAATAGATTTAATAAATTATTTATCAGAAGAATCAATATTTTTTAAATTTTTAGAAAATAATGTAGCTATTGAACAATTAAGAGAATTTAAATATAAAGATTATATTTTTAAAGATTTAGTGTATGCATATGAAGCATATCAAAAAACAGAAAAATCCGGGGACAGAATACCTATTAATAAAAAATTATACTCTCCCTAGATTTAGTTTTTATGGTCATAATCACTAAATTTACATCTCTTGACAAGTCGTACGATATTGAGTACAATATTGAAAATTAACTATTAAGGACAGATATGACAAGAACTATGTCAGTAAGTCAAGTTAGAGCAGATATATATAATGTGATGGATGAAACGGCACAAACACATGAACCGATACTTATAACAGGGAAAAGAAATAATGTTGTTATGCTTTCCCAAGAAGATTGGAATGCTATAGAGGAAACATTGTATTTAAATAATATACCAAATATGGTATCTTCGATACAAGACTCGATGAATGAACCAGATAGTGAGTTTAGTGAAGATATTGAATGGTAAAATATAAAATACTCTATAGTAAACTAGCATTAAAAGATGCTAAAAAATTATCGAGTGCTAACTTAAGCCCAAATGCTAAAGAATTAATTGAGATTATTAGAAAAAATCCATTTCAAAATCCTCCCCCTTATGGTGTAACCCCGCAGGCACGAGGACAAAAACTAGTTGGTAGTTTAAGTGGTACATATTCTAGAAGAATAAATATTCAACATAGACTGGTTTATGAAGTAAAAGAAACTGACAAGGTAGTAAGAATCCATAGAATGTGGTCACATTATGGAGAATAAATTACAATTACAAATTATACCTTAGAGGTTGAATCTTTATTTTTTGTTTAATTACTAATTCTTAAAATAAAATACTCTCATTTATACTTAACCCTTTATTCAAACTCTCTTCATCGAGTTTTACTTGTCTTGCATTGAAATCTATTGATTTGATTTGCTCACACATTATGAAATTCGTGTAAAAAATACTTATTAAACTATTTTGTAAATTATTTTTTCGATTTTTATATAAAATGATTGGATTTAACTTTATTCATCTTATATTCATATTCACTTCATGTTGAATTCATAATAATATTCTATAATCGCTGCAAATGATTAAATTAGGAGACAATGATGAGTAAAGGTAAGGTTATTTTAGGGATAGCTGTTGTAGCTGTTTTAATTCAATTTATTCCTTATGGAAAAGATTATACAAACCCACCAGTAGAAAAGGAACCTCAATGGGATTCAATGCAGACAAAGGTGTTATTTGATAAAGCTTGTGCTAATTGCCACTCAAATAAGACAACTTATCCATGGTATAGCAAAGTTGCACCTATCTCTTGGTTGGTTGCATCTGACGTTGAAGAGGGTAGAGACCATTTAAATGTTTCTATGTGGGGTGTACAAAAAAGAAATAAAGGTGATGAGGCTGCAAAAGAGGTAAAAGGAGGAGATATGCCACCTTTTTATTATCTTCCAACACATCCTGAAGCTAAACTTACTCAAGCTGAAACTCAACAACTTATTTTAGGTTTGGAAAAAACATTTGGTAGTGAAGAAGAACATGACAAAGATTAAAATTGATAATATATAAGTGATTTTTTAGCTAATTTATTTATAATGTATTACTAACAAATAGGTAGAAATACTATGTCTAAATACATTACAATAATTATCATGTTATTTATTATCTCTTTAAAAGCTGAAGATTTTAACTCATGTGGATATATTCATAAGAATACAAATCTATATGAGTTATTTGATAACTGTGCTTCCTACAAAGATGGTAATCTACAAATTTCAAAAGAGCATATAAAAAATCTTTATTTTGATAAATTTGATACAGCTAGTTTTTTTACTTCTGGTCAATATTTTTATGTAAAACCTGATGGGAGATTTCTTCCTGTCCTTTTTTATGATAATGGAGCGGATTACTTTGAAGAAGGTCTTACTCGCTCATTAAAAAGTGGAAAAATAGAATATTACAATACAGACTTAAAACTTGTACTTTCCCCAGGTTATGATTGGTCTTGGCCTTTTCATGAAGGCAAAGCATTAGTCTGTAATGGTTGTGTTTTGACTTCTCTTGAAGATGGTCACAAAGCTCTAAAAGGAGGTTCGTGGGGCTATATAAACAAGGAAGGAAAAGAAATCATTCCTGTCAAATATAAAGCTTCGGATCTTCCTAAAAAATAGGGCTTAAATCATGATTATCCAATAGTTCTTTATAATATAATTTTTGTACTCTAGCCAAGAATAAAGTATATTGACATTGTATATGCTGTATGATAAACTAAGATTATGAGAATATAAATGGAAAGAGCATGTTAAAAAACAAAATAATAGAATATTATAAATTTTTAAAAGAAAAAAAAGTAGATAAGTATTTAATCATTATGGGTGTGATTGGTGTTATTATTGGTTTATTTTTTGATATTCCAATTATAAATCAAATATTTGTATGGCCAGTTTTATTGGGTGTTTGTATAAGATTGTATGATTTTACTGAAAAAATAGAGAGAGAAATAGTTCCTTATGATTTTAATAGATTATTGCCACCACCTAAAAAAAATAGTACTAAAAAATAATGTCATATTTTATCTATATGCTTGAGTGTTGCGATGGGAGTTTATATACTGGAATTACTACAGATGTGATAAAACGTTTGGATGAACATAATAGTTCAACTAAAGGTGCAAAGTATACAAAAGCTAGACGTCCAGTAAAATTAGTTTATGAAGAAGCATCAAATGATAGGAGTAGTGCTTCTAAGCGTGAATATGCTATTAAAAAACTTACAAGAATCAAGAAACTTCAATTGATAAATGAGCCTTCTAAGAAAGAAGGCCATTAGCTCTTTTTAGAAGTGCTCTTCGATATCTTTAACCCAAGCTTCGATTCTATCTTTTGTTAGTTCGCTTTGATTGTCTTCATCTAGCACTAAGCCTACAAATTGACCATCTTGAACTGCTGTTGATTCGTCAAATTCATAACCATCTGTTGAAGTAAATCCTACTACATTTCCTTCTTTTACATAGCTATATAAGTGACCTAAGGCATTACAAAAGGTATCTTCGTATCCTTCTTGATCTCCCACTCCTATTAATGCTATTGTTTTATTGCTAAAGTCTATCTTTTCTAAGTTAGCTTCAAAGTCTTCCCAATCAGCTTGCAAATCTCCATCACCCCAAGTTGATGATGCTAAGATAAGTTTGTCGTATTGTTCAATCTCCTCTTTTGTTGCTTTTGCAATATCATGTAGTGTAATTTCTTTTGAAAATGTATTTTTAACTTCATTTACAATTTCTTCAGTAGCACCTGTGTCACTACCAAAAAATAGTCCTATTGTATTCATATTTATTCCTTCCATATTTATAAAATGGAAATATAACATAGAAAAACTTAAATAGGATAAAAACAGTCCTATTTAAGTTTAAAATTTTTATTACTTTAAGTTTAAAGTAAAAATCAATTTAATAAAAGATAAAATTTATAATAAAACTCAAGGCAAAATATGAAAACATTTAATAAAGATGAGATAAATCAAAAAGTAATTGAAAAATTAAAAACAATACAAGACCTTGAATTACCTATTAATATTTTTGATTTGGGATTGATTTATAAAACTGATGTAGAAAATAGTGATAATAAAGTTCAAGTAAATATAGAGATGACTTTGATAGATTCTCGATGTAATAGTACTAAATCTTTTACGGATGAAGTTATAAGTACTGTGCAAAGTATAGATGAAGTGGATGTTTGTAATGTAAAGTTTGTATTTACTCCTAAATGGGAAGTCACTATGATAAGCTCTGAAGGATTAGAACAGTTAAGAAATTCAAATTCAATCGCATAATAATCTTAATGCATAAAATTAAATAAAAAGTATTAGTTTTAACATAATATTTGCTAATATTAAGATATTAATAAGGATTATTAAGTTGAAAGTAATACTAGTACAATTAATCTTACTTTTGTATTTTACTATACAATCTATAGCCCAACCTCTTAATTTAACAAAAGAGGAAAAAGGCTTTATATCCTCACATCCAAAAATAAAAATTGCTATGATGCAAGATTATACTCCTTTTACATTTCTTTTAGATGGTAAACCTGTGGGATTTGAACACGATTTACTTAAAATTATTTCAGACAAAACTGGCCTTATTTTTGAAAAAAATATTGGTTCTTGGAGTATGTCTTTTAACTCTTTTAAAGAAAAAAAAGTGGATATGATTTCGAGTATCTCATATACAAAAAATAGAGATGCTTTTACTCTTTTTACAACTTCATATTATGATATACCTATTATGTTATTTTTAAGAGATGATTTTGGAAAGTATGATGGTCTTAAAAGTCTAAAAGGAAAAAAAGTTGGTATTAATAAAGATATCTTTTATCAAAAAGAGCTTGAAGATTTAGGTCTTTTTGATATAAAACTTTATACTAATTTATTAGATTTGACAAAAGATTTATCCTTACATAAAATTGATGCAGCAATTGAAAATCTAACGGCAATTAACTATTTAATAAAAAAATATGGTTATACAAATATAATACTTGCAGATGAGTTTACTGTTTCCAATAAAACGATAGAAGACTTACGATTTGGCGTACAACCTAAATACCCACTGCTTGTTTCTATTTTCCAAAAATCTTTAGACTCTATTACTTTAGAAGAAAAAAATAAATTGGCAAATAAATGGATTGGTTCAATTAAGGAGAGAGGAAATCAACATATAGAGTTAAATGAAAGTGAAACAGCTTATCTTGATAACAAAGTTATAAAATATTGTATAGACCCAAATTGGTTACCCTTTGAAGGATTAAATGAAAAGGGTGAACATACAGGAATGAGTTCTGATTATTATAAACTGTTTAAAAAAATTCTTTCTGCTAAGTTTGAACTTGTGAAAACTAAAAGTTGGAGTCAATCCTTTGAGTACATAAAACAAAAAAAATGTGATATCTTAGCCCTTAGTATGGAAACTCCTGAAAGAAAAAAATATTTGAATTTTACAGATTCATATCTCGAAATTCCATTAGTAATTGTAAATAAAACAGATGATGCCTTTATCAATGAAATGTCAGATTTAAAGGGTAAAAAGATTGGTATTACCAAAGATTATGGATATGTTGAGACTTTAAAGAAAAAATATCAATTTTTGGATGTTGAAGAAATAAATAATATTGATGTTGGCTTAAATAAAATAAAAGAGGGTAAACTTTTTGCTTATATCGATGCTTTAGCTGCCATAGGACACGAATTTCAAACAAAATATTTTGGAGAGTTAAAAATAGCAGGTCAATTATCTGAAAAGTTAGATTTTAGAATTGCTGTTAGAAATGATGATGAAATTTTACTAAACATAATGCAAAAAGCTATTAAAAGCATTCCTGATGAAAAATTTAGAGATATCTTGAATAAATGGACTTCAATTAAATATGAAAAAGCCATTGATTATAGTTTGGTTTGGAAAGTGATTGTGGGAGCTATATTTATATTTCTACTTATACTTTACTGGAATAGAAAAATTGCAAAAGCCAATGATTTACTAAAACTAGCTAAAAAAGATATTGAAGAAAAAAATAGACAGTTAGAAAAATTTGCAACAATAGATAATTTAACAAATTTATATAATCGAAGAAAATTAGAAGAGCTAATACAACTAGAAATAAATAGATGTGAAAGATTTAAATGTAATTTTAGTCTTACCATGCTGGATATTGATCACTTTAAAGAAGTTAATGATACATATGGTCATCAAACTGGAGATAATGTACTAATAGAGATTGCAAATATTTTAAAATATAGTATTAGAAAAACTGATTTTGTTGGAAGATTTGGTGGAGAAGAGTTTATTATTGTTTGTTTAGAATCCAATAAAGATGAAATAATAAATTTAATTGAAAATATTAGAATAGATATACAAAATAATGATTTTGAAAAAGTTGGAAGAAAAACTGTAAGCTTTGGTATTACTATATTTAAAAATGGCGATACAATAGAATCTATAGTAAAAAGAGCTGATAGTGCACTTTACGAAGCAAAAGAGACAGGTAGAAATAAAGTTGTATTACATTTAGAATAAATATCTCACGAATAAAATATTAATACTCAATAATCAAATTAGCAAATTTACAACTATAAGCTTTATTTTGCTTGTTTTCATCAAAACAAAGTTTTACATATGGGAAATCACTAATTTTAAAATTAGCACTATCTTTTAAAAGCTTTATAAGTTCTGCATCTTTATTTCTTATTCCAAAAGTTATACTTGTGAGTTCTTTTATATTATTATCATGTGTTAGCGGTTCATTTCTATTATTCGCTTGATTTAAACCCTTCCACTTAAAAGTCCATGGTAGAGTAGGATTATCTTCAAAGGATAAAACATCTATTTCCATATTATCTGGTAGATATTCAGGATTGTATTTGTGAGCATTTTTAAATAGATTTTCAAATTTCTTTTTATCAAATAAACATATTCCAAAGGGTGAGGCTTGATTTTGTTTATAATAGGCTCGTCTTGTAAGTCCACTATTGATACATATATCTTTTTTGATTTCTTGTTCATTACTTATATATATTAATTCTATAAAGAAGTTTTCAAAATATATTTTTCTATTACTTGTACCTTGACCTTTATGTACTCGATTACTGCCTTCTTTAAATCCAAGAGTTAAAAGTTCTTGTATTAAATCATCTATATTATTAGTAAAAATAAATAAGTGATGTATATCCATATTTTCCATTATTATTTATCTTAATTTTTGAATATTTAATTTTCTCTGTTTATATTTCACAACTAAAACAATAGTAACTACAACTACAATAAGTACAGGGATAGCTAAATACCAATGCTCTTTTGCAATAGCAATCAATGATAAAATTTTATCACCGAAGTACCAAACAGGTATTATAATTATACTACTCCAAAAAAGTGCGGAGATGAAGTTGATTATTGCGAAGGTTTTTGGTGAGTAGTTCATTAACCCAACACAAAGTGGAATAATAGTTCTTAGTCCATAAAGATATCTTTGTATAAAAACTATAAACCAACCATATTTTCTTAGTAAAAATTTTACATAGGCTATTTTTGATTTTTGTTTTGATAGTTTTTTTATGACATATTTCTTTTTAAATCTGCCAAGATAGAAGTAAATTTGGTCGCCTACAAAGGCACCAACACCTGCTGTTATTATAGCCCAAGCTAAGACCATATCACCTGTATGTACAAAAAGACCTGCCATTATAAGGCCAGTTTCACCCTCTATTATACTCCAGAAAAAAAGAATAATATATCCATATTCTTTCATTAAATCAATTAAATTAAAATCCATTACATTTATACTTTATATTTGTCTTGCGCAATGATACTCTAAAGTGCCTGATATATTTAAATAAAAATAGTATATGACTTGTATTTATAGCTATTCATAAATTATATTATATTAATATGTTGTATGATTAAAAAAATACTACTAATACTTATACTATTTGATTTCTCTTTTGCTCAATATGAAAAAGTAAAAATTGGTAAAATAGATAAGTATTATAAAGACAAAGTATCATATCTACAATTAGAAAATATGATAAAAGATATTGAAAAAAACTTTGAAACTACTTTACATATGAATATCTTCGATTATTCAAAAGATGGTAAACCAATTGATCTTATACATATTACACCATCAAGTATGGAAAAAAGAATAGCAAGACTTGAAGAAAAAATAATTAAAAAAAATGCAAAAGTAAAAAGTAGATTTAGCTCATTTAAAAATATAGAAGAAGAACTAAAAATTCTAAAAACAAAATATGATGCATTAAATGAAGTCTTTATTAAACAAAATAATGAGTTAAATAATTACATAAAAGCAAAAAATGAAAAGAAAAAATTACCACCAAAAGAGTATGAAGAGACAAAAAAATTTATAAAAGAAAAAAAAGCAACTTTAGATATTAAATTAAAACAGTTAAAAAAACTCTATAAAGATTTTAATCGTAGAGTGCTAAGTTACAATAATAAAGTGCAATTTTATAATAATGATATAAGAAATATGTATAGCCTAAATAAAGAGTTAGAATCTTTGAGAAGAGCCTTTAAAAAAATCAAAGGCAAAACCTTTGGACAAAAAGAAATCACCCTTAAAACATACTATAAAGATGGAAAAAAAATAAGTGAAAGAAAGATAAATCAAAGTATGAACAAAATAGAGATTTATGCTTTTGATAGTTTAGATGAATTAAAAGTTATCTTAGCACATGAAATAGCTCATTTAGTTGGAATTCCTCATATTGATGTAAAGAATGCACTTATGAATCCAATCTTGCAAAAAAATCAAATAAAACACTTAGAACTAACAAAAGAAGATATTATAAATTTTAAAAAGAATTTTTAGCATAATTTATACTTGATTATAGCCCTTTTATAGGGCACATATTAATTAAAACACTCAAACGAGTAATAAACAGATATACTTATTTATTGTCTATTCGTTTTTTAGTTTTTTATACTTACTTAAAGTATTTTTGGAGTAAACCTTAAACACAAAATAAACTAATTGGTATCTTGTTGTTTCACTAATTTTATTTACTTAAAAAGGATTAAAAAATGCTATCATGGTCAATTACTTTCTTGCTTTTAGCAATAGTAGCAGGAGTATTAGGTTTTTCAGGTATAGCAGGCGCTGCTACAAGTATTGCAAAAATATTATTCTTTATATTTTTAGTATTGCTTATAGTCTCAGCAGTTTCAAGAGCACTTAAGGGTAAAAGACCCTAAGTATATTTTATACAAAAAGGACAAAAGTGAAAAAGTTATTATTATTAATACCTTTTATTTTTTTTATGTTACAAGGTTGTGGTGACAAAAAAGTTGAAGATAAAATGAGCAGTGTAAAAGAGACTATCCAAGATAAAACTGAAGATGTTTCTGATAAAACAGAGGATGTTGTAAATAAAGCTGAAGATGCAATAGAAAATAGTGTTGATAAAACAAAAGATGCTATGAGTGAAATGAAAGATGATGTTACAGAAAAAACAGAAGATATGATTAACAAAAGTGAAGATACATTAAATGATGCAAGTGATAAAGTAGAAGATGCTATGGATAAAGCTAAAGATAGTGTTGAAGAAAAAATGAGTGACGAAAAAGATAGTAAATAATAAACTTTTTAACAAAAGGATATAAGATGAAAAAAAATGCATATGTAGAAAAAGCACAAGCGCAACTTGATGAGTTGAGTGGGAAAATTAAAGTATTAAAAGCTAAAGCACAAGGTACTCAAGCTAGTGTAAAAATTGAGTACGAAAAAAGAATAGAAGAACTAAATACTTTAAAAGAAACAACAATGAAGAAACTTGAAGAAATCAAGAATTCTACTGATGATGCATGGGAAAAAACAAAAATAGGTTTTGAAAAATCGGTAAAATCTATTGAAGAAAAAATAAAATCTACAATATCTAAGTTCTAAAATAAATTAGTTCAATCACTTTTAAGAGTAAAAATAGTGCCTATTTTTACTCTTTAGTTACAAATTACAATTACAATCAAAAGAATTATGATGATTATTCTGTCTATCTCTAAGAACGATAAATCCATTCATTGAGTTAGTATTTAATAATATATAATGTACTAAAATAACTTTTATTAAGAAGAAAATAAGCTTAATATGTTACCTTTAATTGTCGCAAAAGAGTATTTAAATTATTTTTTAATATATAAAATAACTTATTTTGTAACAATAAAGAGGTGATTTACCTTTAATAATTAATAAAAGGAGAATAAATGAAAAAATTATTACTATTAATACCTTTCATGTTTTTTGTATTTCAAGGTTGTACAGATGATAAGGTAGAAGACAAAATCAGCACGGTAAAAGAATCTATTCAAGATACAAGTGAAGATGTTTCTGATAAAGCAGAGGATGTTGCAGATAAAGCAGAAGATGTAGTGGATAAAAGTGAAGATTCATTAGAAAATGCTAGTGATAAAACAAAAGAAGTTTTGGAAGATGCTAAAGAAAATACAAAAGATGCATTAGAGACTGCTAGTAACAAAACAGAAGATGCAGTTAATAAAGCTAAAGAAAAAGTTGAAGATGGATATGAAAAAGTAAAAGAAAGTGTTAAATAAAACTTTAATTTTGTGAAAGGATACTAAATGGAAAAAAATGCTTATGAACAAAAAGCACAAGCAAAAATTGATGAATTAAGTGCAAAAATAGAAGTATTAAATGCAAAAAAAGATGCGGCTAAGGCTGATACAAAAATCGAATATGAAGAAAAAATAAAAGAACTAAATAGTTTAAAAAATGAAATAAAAGAAAAGTTTGATAACATTAAGAATTCAAGTGATGATGCATGGAAAGAGTTAAAAAGTGGTTTTGAAAAATCATCAAAAATTATGGAAGATACTATAAACTCTGCTTTATCAAAGTTTTAGTACTAAAAAAGAAGGTGAAAATATAAATTATTTTCACTCTTCTTCGATATTATTTTGTGAAAAATCATAATTACTTACATGATTATCTATATGTTCTGCTAACGCCAATTTATATTCATTTACAAAATACTCTATTATTTTATCTTTTTCATTTGCCATATCTTGGGCATTTGCAAATGAAGTTGATGCTATCCAAGCATTAAATCTTGCAGCACCATACATAAATGAAGCACTTACTTCACCTTGAGTTATCTCTTGTTCTAATTGTTCATTTGCTAGTGATATATGTTCATCTGCTCTTTTTAAAAATCCATTATTTTTTGTAGCCATATTTTTTCCTTCATTTTTTTGCATTATATTCAAATTTTACTTCTAATTATATTTTTCACTCTTTATGCTGTATACTGTTAAAAATATTTAATAAGGCTTCTTCTTATATGATAAATTCTTCACAAACCAGTGATTTTAAATCTCTTGTTTTATCCAAGACTCCGCTAATAGATGTTAGGGCTCCAATTGAGTTTAAAAAAGGTTCATTTCCCCATGCTATAAACTTACCTCTTATTTCAGACGAAGAGAGACATCTAATTGGAATTAAATATAAAAATTATGGAAATAAAGAAGCTGTTACACTTGGGCATAAACTTGTTTCTGGTGAAATAAAAGAAAATAGAATCAAAGCTTGGCTTGATTTTAAAAAAGATAACCCAAGTGCTATATTGTATTGTTTTAGAGGAGGGCAGCGTTCAAAGATTGCCCAAGAGTGGATAAGTGAATATATCCCAGAGATTAAAAGATTAAAAGGTGGATATAAAGCTTTTAGAAATTATTTGATGAATGAAATAGATAATTCACCAAAATATTTCAAACCTTTTATTTTAGGAGGTCATACTGGTAGTGGGAAAACTATTCTTTTAAATAAAATCCAAAACTCTATTGACCTAGAAGGTTTAGCAAACCACAGGGGTTCGACATTTGGTAAACAAATAAGTCCTCAACCTGCACAAATAGATTTTGAAAATTCTTTAGCATATGAACTGATTCAAAAAGTAAATAAAGGCTTTTCATATTTATTATTTGAAGATGAAGGTAAATATATTGGAAGTATTTATATTCCAAAAAATTTTGCGCAGTATTTATCAAATGCTTCAATAATAGTTCTTGAAACTTCTTTTGAAGAAAGAATAAATATCTCCTTTGATGAATATATTTTAAAAGCTCAAATAAATTACAAAAAAGAGTTTGGAAAAGATTATTTTGTCTTTTGGATTAATGACATAAGAAGTGCCATGGAAAGAATACAAAAAAGATTAGGAAGTATGAGACATAAAGTTTTAAAAGAATTGTTTTCTGATGCTATTAAAGAGCAAGAAAAAAATGGAAGTTTAGAAGAATACAAACACTGGATAGCATATCTTTTAAAAGAATATTACGACCCAATGTATGAGTATCAACTTGAAAAAAATAGAGAAAAAATAATATTTAAAGGCTCTTCAAGTGAGATTATAAATTATTTAAAAACTCTTAAAAATTCCTAGTTTTATTATATTTTTTTTAGTTTTTTATAACCATCTGTAATAAGTTTTAAAAGTGGTTTTCTATAAGAATTAAATACATATTTTTTGATTTCATATGCGATTCTTCCTTTTACATGAAATAATCCATAAATACTTCCTGCTGCATATTTACCGCCAAGGGCTATTAAAATTCCTTCAAGTTTTGGATTTGCTCTTACTAGTTTCCTTTTATTGATTAGATTTAATATATTTTTACCTGCATTTATACCACTAATTCTAGCAATAGTAACATTTGGAGGCATTATTTCATCTTTTCTATTTTTTATTTGAGCTGCATCACCAATAGCAAAGATATTGTCATATTTACTTGTTTGCATATATTCATTTACTATGATTTGACCTCTTTGATTTTTTTCCACATCAAGTTCAGAAGTTATTTTCGATGCTTCAACTCCACCTGTAAAAATTAAAAATGAATGGTCTATTTTCGTTCCATTTGTAAAATACGCAAGATCGTCTTCACATCTTTGAAGTTTTGTATTTGTAATAACATTGATACCAAGTGACTTAAGTCTTTCATGGGAAAAAGCGACTAGTTTAGAGTCCAATCCTGGTAAAATAGTGTCAGCACTACTTATTAGAGAAATCTTCAAGTTATCACAAGTGAAGTTTCCTCTTTTGAAGAACATTTTAGAGTTATATGCCATTTCTGCTGCTATTTCAACTCCTGATAATCCAGCTCCAACAACTACAATATGAGTGTCATCACATTTTTTTGCTTCATCTTGAATCTTTTTGAAAAGTTGATTTTCAAAACTTTGTTTAAAATAGACTGCCCAATTAAGTTTTTTGATATCATGGGCATTGTTCAGTCCTGGAATTACATGTGGAAAGTAAGTTCTTGTTCCTGCTGCCATTATTAAATAATCAAACTCTACGCTCTCTTTTTCTTCTGTGTATATCTTTTTCTTTTGAGAATCTATTTGAGTTACTTTTAAATTTTTATATTCTAAATAAGGATGTTTTAATCCCATACATAAAGTAGTCAAGTCAATAGTAACATCAGCTATATTAGACTTATTTGCAATTAAGTCATAAACTTCAGGTTGTAGATTATGAAAAGTATGTGTATCTATAAGTGTTATTTTTATATTTTTATTTTTTACTAACTCTCTTAGTGCATAAATACCAGCATATCCACCACCAATAATTACTACTTTTTCCATATGTATTTTTTCCTTACTATTGATTTTTGCTATTGTATAAAAAGAAATTTTCCTTTTAGCTTAAAAATTATCAAAAATTTGACTTTTATGAGTATTTTATACACAATAAGTACATATTTTTAAAAAATATTTCAGAATTAATTATTACTTAAGAAAATTATAATTTATATATTTACTAAAAACTTTTTAGATATAATTCAAAAAATTTAAATTATTAGGAATAAAAAATGAAAATAGCGATTTTGTCAGATATACACTCAAATATTTATGCTTTGCAAGCAGTTATAAATGATGCTAAGA